>JAPHSB010000174.1 GCA_026193295.1 Lysobacterales bacterium | reverse complement strand
CGACCTGCATGCGCTGGCCGGCGGCGCCCAGGGCGAACATGGGGTGCCGCTGCCTGCGTTGTTGGCCACTGCAGACAGCGTGGCGCGATTGTCCGTGGACGGCCGGGAACGCGCGCTGGCTTGTGGCAAGCTGCTGCAGGTGGCCCTCGACGAGCGTGGCCGGCAACCCCTGCGAGACTGGGTCGAAGGGGCATGGCTGGCGCTGGGTGGTCCCGCCTGTCTGCCGGATGACGCTGCGGCCGAGGATGTCGAGGTGTTCTTCCGGCTGTTGCAGGAACTCGACGGCGGCGCGGAACCGCTGACCCCGGAACGGGTTCGCGAGGGCGTGGACGCCCTGTTTTCGCTGCCCGACCCCCGCGGCGACCCGCGGCTGCAACTGATGACCATTCACAAGGCCAAGGGCCTCGAGTTCGACACGGTAATTCTGCCCGGGCTGGGCAAGGCCACCCAGGGCGACCGGCGCAAACTGCTCTACTGGCAGGAAGTCGTCGGCAACGACGGTAAGGCAGAACTGTTGTTCGGCCCGGTGAAGCCGGCGCACAGCAGTCGGGAGCCGCGCACCTCGGCCTGGATCAAGCGACTGCAATCTGAGATGGGCCGTCTGGAGAACGGCCGCCTGCTGTACGTGGCGGCGACCCGCGCGAAGCGGCGTCTGCACCTGTTGGGGCACGCTTCGGTGAAAAAGGATGGCGGGCTGACGGTCGATTCGGGCAGCCTGCTCAGCCGGCTTTGGCCCGCGGTCGAGGGGGTCTGGCTGGACGCCGCGGAAGCGGGTTTGACCGCTGCCGGGGAGGACGGTGGGAAGGATGTGGGCGGCGCTCAGCCGAAACCAGCCGTCGCGTCCGCGGTGCGCTGGCGACTGCCTGTCGGCTGGTCATGCCCGCAGGCCCCGGTTTCCGTGGGTATCCCCGGAGAGGCGGCCCCCGACACGGTCGACGGGGTGGTTTACGAGTGGGCCGGTGATACCGCGCGGGCGGTGGGTACGGTGGCGCATGCCTGGCTGCAACGCCTGGTGCAGTCCCCCGTGGCCCGGCTCGCCGACCTTCCGTCCTTCGAGACCGCTGTCCGCCGGATGCTGTCGCGGGAAGGTGTACCCGAAGCGGAGCTCGAATCAGCTTCGCGGCGCGTTCGCGCGGCGCTCGAGCGGTCGATCAAAGATGAGCGCGGCTGCTGGATTCTGTCCGGCGCGCACGAGGATTCGCGTTGCGAAGTCCCCCTCACCGCGCTGATCGACGGACAGCTTCGCCACCTCGTGATCGACCGCACCTTCATCGACGACCAAGGCACGCGTTGGATCATCGACTACAAGACCGGCACGCACCTGGGCGGTGACGTCCGCGGGTTCCTCGACGAGGAGCAGGAACGCTACCGCGCGCAGCTGGAAGGGTATGCCAGGGCCTTCTCCGCCCTCGAGGACCGGCCGGTGCGGACGGCGCTCTATTATCCCCTGGTCCCGGGGGGGTGGCGCGAAGTTGCGAGCTGAGCCAATTTCCTGCCCGACGCCAGGAAATCCGCGCTTGTCTCAGGCGCGCTTTGGGCTGAACATCTCTTTCATGGCAATTGTAAGCATCATATTTGGCATCAAATGATGTAATATTTGATGTGCAGTAGATGAAGAGGAGAGTCATGAGAACCACGGTAACCATCGATGACCAGTTGCTGGCTGACGCGCAGGACATCACCGGCATCCAGGAAAAGTCCACGCTGTTGCGTGAGGGCCTGGCGGCCCTGATCGAGCGTGAAAGCGCCCGGCGGCTGGCCGCGCTGGCTGCCAGCGAGAAACAACTGAAGCCGGTGCCGCGCAGACGCGGCAGTGCATGATCCTGGTCGATACGTCCATCTGGGTCGAGCACCTGCGTGCCGGCAGCGCTGAACTCGCTGGTCTCCTGCTCGGCACCCAGGTCCTGATGCACCCTTTCGTCGTCGGTGAACTGGCCTGCGGTAACCTGAAAAGCAGACAAGAAGTTCTTTCCTTGCTTGATCGCCTGCCGGGATCAAAAGTCGCCAGCGAGTTCGAAGTGCGCTATTTCATCGAGGAAAACCGCTTGATGGGCCGCGGTATCGGTTATATCGACGCGCACCTGCTGGCTTCGACCGTGCTGACAGCGGGGTCGAAACTGTGGACGGCTGACCTCCGACTGGCAGCGGTGGCCGCAGAAATCGGCCTGTCTTACCCATGACTCGGCGCCGGGTTAGTATGGCGGGCGTGAACCCGCGCTTCCTGTGCCTCCTGATCTGCGTCCTGCTGTCCTCGGCCACCGGCCTGGCGGCCGAGACCCGGCTCACTCTGCTGACCTTCAACGCCTGGGGCGGCGGTCTCAACGAAGGCAAGTCGATCGACGAAACTTTGGCGGTGCTGAGGGCGGCGGACGCCGACCTGGTCGGCTTGCAGGAGGCGCGTGCTGAATCCTCCAATTGCTCGGCCGAAGACTGCCCGCCCGGGGAGTACTCGATCGCCCCGGAACTCGCCTCGGCGCTAGGCATGCAGGTGCACGAACAGCGTGGTGAGGAAGACGTGGTTTGGGCCTGCGCGATTTTCAGCCGTTATCCGATCTTGCGCGCGACACCCAATGACCTGGGCGTCGTAGTGGACGTGGGCGGACACCGGGTGGCGGTGTTCAATATCCATCCGACCGACTTCCCCTATCAGCCTTACCAGTTATTGAAAATTCCTTATGGCGATGCCCCTTTTCTCGACACAGCGGCCCAGGCCGAACAGGCGGCTGCCCAGGCCAGGGGCCCTGCTCTGAAGCTGTTGCTGGAGGACCTGGCCAGCGTCACCGATACCGAGGCCCAGGTGATCTTCGGCGACTTCAACGAACCCTCCTGGCGGGACTGGAGCAAACGCGCAGCCGCGGCCGGGCGCCATCCAATGGCGGTCAACTATCCTCTGACCCGGGCGCTCGAAGACGAGGGTTTCGTCGATGCGGTGCGCGCGGTGTACCCCGACGAGATGGAAAAACCTGCATACACGTGGACGCCGACCACCCGGCCGGATGATCCCATGGACCACCATGATCGGATCGACTTCGTGTTCGTGCGCGGCGCGGGGGTGACGGTGGAGTCCGCGGCCATCGTGGGGGAAAGCGCGGCTGTGGCAGATCTCGTGGTCACTCCGTACCCCTCCGACCACCGGGCTGTGCGGGTTGGTATCCGCCTGGACTGATGGCCCGCGCCGGCGGGGTGCTTGTTTCAAAAAGCAGGCGGCTCCATTTATATTAGGGTAAACTAATATAGTTGATCGCGGGATGGTATCCCGATCGGAGCCCAGCATGACCTTTTCCAGGAAAGTGACCTGCCCTTATTGCGGCGCGGTGGATCGCATACCAGCCGAGCAGTTCGACGATACCTTGCAGTGCGGCGCTTGCGGGCGCGCCATGTTCGCCGCAAAGCCTGTAGACCTGAGCGCGGCGGCATTCGCCGAAACCATTGCGAACAGCGACCTTCCGGTGCTGGTGGATTTCTGGGCGGCCTGGTGCGGGCCCTGCAAGGCGATGGCCCCGGCGTTTGAGAAAGCCGCGCAAACCATGGAGTCGCAGGTGAAGTTCGCCAAGCTGAACACCGACGAGGAGCAATCCATCGCCCAGCAGTTCGACATCCGCAGCATCCCGACCATGATCCTGTTCTGCGACGGGCAGGAAATAGCGCGCCACTCCGGGGCCCTGATGGGCGGCGATATCGAGCGCTGGGTCACGGAACAACTGGCGGCCGCCCCCGCCGTGACCTGAATTGGATCGCTTTCGGCTAAATCGCCTCGGCAACTCGCGGCTGCAGGGTGACCTGTTCGGCGGCCTGACCGCGGCGATCGTCGCTTTGCCCCTGGCGCTCGCTTTCGGTGTGGCGTCCGGGGCCGGCCCGATGGCGGGCCTGTACGGCGCAATTTGCGTGGGCCTGTTCGCGTCATTGTTCGGCGGCACGCCGGCGCAGATCTCTGGGCCGACAGGGCCTATGACCATTGTCATGGCCTCGGTGTTTACCCAGTTCGCCGGCCAGCCCGCCGTGGCCTTCACGGTCGTGCTGATGGCCGGCGCCTTTCAGATCCTGTTCGGTTACCTGCGGCTGGGCCGTTACGTCAACCTGATGCCCTACCCGGTGATCTCCGGTTTCATGACCGGCATCGGCTGCATCCTGATCATCATGGAACTGGACCCGTTGCTGGGTTATCCCACGCCGCACAACGTGCTCAATGCGCTGACGGTTCTACCGGACTATTTGGCGCATCTGAATCCACGCGCGCTGGCCGTTGGCATGCTGGCGCTGGGCATCGTATTGTTCACGCCGAAGCGAATCGGCCGCGTCGTGCCGTCGCCGCTGATTGCCATCGTGCTGTGTTCGATCGTCGCCTGGCCGCTGGGCCAGGTGCCCCTGCTCGGCGCGATACCCGGCGGCTTCCCCTTGCCCCACCTGCCCGAGATCGACTTCGGGCAGCTCAATCACATGCTGGTTTCAGCCGCGGTGCTGGCCGCCCTGGGTTCGGTGGACAGCCTGCTCACCTCGCTGGTGGCCGACAACGTCACCCGGACCTACCACGACTCGGACAAGGAACTGGTGGGGCAGGGCATTGGCAACATGGTGTCCGGGCTGTTTGGCGGCATTGCCGGCGCCGGCGCCACTATCCGCACGCTATCCAATGTCCAGGCCGGCGGACGCACGCCGCTCTCGGGCGTCGTGCACGCACTGGCCCTGCTGGCTATCGTGCTCGGCCTCGGCCCACTGGTCGCCTGGGTGCCGCACGCCGCCCTGGCCGGCATCCTGATCAAGGTGGGCATCGATGTGATCGACTGGCGCTTCATCAGGCGACTGCATCGCGCCCCGCGGGTGGACCTGGTGCTGATGCTGGTCGTGCTGCTGCTCACCGTGTTTGTCGACGTCATCACGGCGGTGGCGGTGGGTATCGTCCTGGCCAGCCTGGCTTTCGTCAAGGAAATGGCGGAGCTGCAGGTGGATTCGATCAAGACGGTATCGGACCCGGATCACGTCAAGATGTTCGATCCGGAGACCGCTCAGTTGATGCGCGAGCAGCGGGAGGGAATCATGTTCCTGCACCTCTCCGGCCTGATCAGCTTCGGCGCGGCCAACGAGTTGCTGCGAAAATTCTCGACCACCGGCAATTACGACGTGCTGATCATCGATCTGCTGGACGTGCCGAAGGTCGACGGCAGCGCCGCCCTGGCCCTGGAAGAGGTCATCCAGCAGGCCAGCGACGCGCACAAGACCGTGTTCATCGTAGGCCTGACCTACCCGGTCGCCCGCCTGATGGGCCACATGGGTTGCCTGGACCGGGTACGCGAGACCGAGCGCTTCGAGGACCGGCCCGAAGCCGTCCGGGCCGCCGTGGCACTGCTCACAGCCCGGCCTGCATTGGAACGTCAAATACCGCGGTAATCGTAGCGGCTGCGGCGATACCCGTAGTGGCGCCAGTCGTCCGGCCGCTGGTAAACGGCCGCGTCGATGATCGACCACAGGTGAATGATCCAGCCGAGCAGGATCAGCCACAGCAGCGCAGTCAGCACGAACATGAAGCCTGCCAGCAACCAGCGGCCCTGCAGCAACTGCCCGAGCCCGGGTATGAAAAAACTGGCCAATGCCGCGATCACGTTGCCGCAGGAACCGTTGCCCATCATGTGCCTCCTGTTCAAAGTACCCGTGAGAAATGATGCAGGTTTCATGCCAGCCGCGTGGTTGCGACTTTCGGGCACATGTCGAGCGCATTTCGGGCGCAGAAAGGAATCACGTGGCGTAATCGACACCATGTTGGCCAAATCTGCCAATGACCGATGCCCCGCCCCCCCGCACTGATTCAGGTCATTGTGGCCCGATGGGGTGGCGCGTAGAGTGCCAGCGAACTCACAGAGCTCGGGTGAGATGGGGACTGTCCCGTCCGAACACGGTCCAGGCTTGCGGCCTGCAGGAGCCTCCTTCCTGCAGGAAGGGTGGGTCATCGCCAATCACATCCTGGTTTCCTTCCACGCGGCGTTTATTTCCTCGGTGCTCGCCATTCCTGCGGACGCGGTTTCCCGCGCCGAGGTGCTGCGTTTCATTTTCCTCAGCCCCGAGACCCTGGTATCCGCTGCGTTCACCTATCTCGTGTTCCATTCCGCCATCGCCCTGCATGAACTCGGGCACTTCCTCGAGGCGGCGCGGCTGCGGGCGCTGAACGACTCGATCCAGGACGAGGTCGCCGTCAAACTGGGCCAGCCCTTTCCGACCCGCCTGAGCTACCTGGCCGGCATGTTCCTGCGCATCCCCTATGGCACGGCGACCGGGGTCAAGCGCGAAGGGCTGAACTACTATCCCGACGCCCCGTATAACCTGGCGGTCGCCGCCGCCGGGCCCCGCGCCAGCCTGCGCGTCGCCGCGGTCGCCTTGCCGCTGGCCGTTGTCCTGCTGACGCTGGGTTTGCTGCAGGATTTCGTTGCTGCCCTCTATGCCGGTCGCCTGCTGTTGGGGCTGGGTCTCGTCACGGGCCTCGATTTCCTGTTGGCGGATCGCGGCAAGTACCGGGAATTCCGGCGTCGCGAACGGCTGGCCGGCTCGGCCGCGGCGGCGCTGCCGGAAGCGAGCGGCTGGCTGGCCATGGTGGCTGAGGCCCGTCAGCGCCTGAGCGACCACAGCATGGAGGAGGCCACACATCCCCGCCTCGGCCTGGTGCGCGCGCCCTGGCAGTTCCGCAACTGCGGGATGGGCGGCAGGCACACCGAAAAGGAATACCCCGAGTCGAACATCAGTATGCAGGAGGCGATGTTCCTGATTCTGGGGGCGGAGGATTCGCAGGAAGCCCAGGAAATGACCGTGCGCCTGCAGAACCGCCTGAAGGAAATCCTCGAATCGGCCGAGGGCTGCCGCGTGATGGGCATCGGGCTCGAAGGCGGCCTCGCTCCCTACGTCGACCGCGGCGCCTACGAGCTGCCGGAACTGCGCCTGTGGGCGATGATGAAACAGGCTATCGAGGAATGCGGCTACCGGCCCGGCGTGGACGTGGCGCTGGCGCTCGACCCGGCCCTGTCCGAGCTCGAAATCGCTTACCGCGAGGAGTTCGACGTCCCGGACGCGGTCGGCATGTACCTGTTCTGGCGGGACCACGCGAAGAAGGTGCTCGACCGGGATGGTGTGCTGGCGGTCTATCAGCAGGCGATCCGGGATCTCGACATACCGATCCTCTCGATCGAAGACGGCTTCTCCGAGAACGACGCCGCCGGCTGGCGCTTGCTGCTGGATGCCCTGGGCGACCGCATCCTGGTTATCGGCGATGACCTGGTGACCACCAATGACCGCACCATCGAAACGGCGGCCGACCAGGGCTTGATCAACACGGTGCTGGTCAAGGCCAACCAGATCGGCACACTCTACGAGACCCTGCTGGCCATCCTGGTTGCGCTGGGTAAAGGCCTCGAGGTGGTCGTCTCGCACCGCTCCAAGAGCCCGAACGACGACATGGAGGCGCACATCGCGCTGGCGGCCAACGCCCTGGGGCTGAAGGCCGGCGGCGGCGCCAACACCGAGCGGCTGGTCAAGTACCAGGCGGTGGCAACCCAGATGGAGCGCATCCTCGATGCCGATGTGCACGAACCCGTGCCGCCGGAGCGGGCGGTGGTGACCCGGTTGCGTGCGCGTGAGGAGCCGACCAATGCGGGTATCCCGACCGTCGGTGTCGATGTCGAGCTGACGCTGCCGGCTGCCGGCGGCAGCGGTTCGGTGCGCATGATGTTTCACGGCGCCACCCCGTTGGGCACCTCCGCGGGCACGGGCGAAGCGGTGCATCGGGTGGATGCGGTATTCGAGGGCGCCGAGTACCTGGAGGTCGTTCAAAACCACAGCAGCCTGCTGCGGGAGGTGGAGCCCGGCGTCTACGCCATCCGCAGCGATGTGACAGCAGCGGAAATCAAAAACGAGGTTTTGCTGGAGTTGTACCGGCGCGCCGTGCGCTACGGCGGCAAAGGCTGCCTGTTCGCGGTCGACCACGTGCGCGAGTACATGGCGCCCGTATTCGAGGGTGAAAACGTTGCCGGCTGGGGCTTGCTCGATATCGACCGAACCCTGCTCGGCATGGAGCTCGCTACCGCCGAGCGGCGCGGAAAGATCAACAATGACGCGCCGCTCGACGAACAGATACGGCTGATGCAACGCAAGCAGAACCTCGGTATGAACGCGATCCTGTCGACTTCGCTGGCGTTGGTGCGCGGTGTGGCCCAGGTGCGCGGCCAGGAACTCTACGAATTCCTGCGCGAGGAACTGCTCGTGATCATCGAACGGCTGGCTGCATTCCACGGCGTGGCGATTGCGGGCAGCCGCTTCGAGGACTACCTGGCCGCACTGCGCCAGGTCAACGGCAAGCTGGAAGTTCAGAAAAAGCCCCTGCACCAGGCGTTGCGGGAAGTGACAGGGATATACGATCGGCTGGGAGAGCAGATCAGCGTGCCACACCCGCCAGCTGCCGCGCAGGCGGCCCCGCCTCCGGGCGAGCCGCCCTTCGACCTGCAGGAGCGCGAGCGCATCGCCGGACTGAACCGGGCCTTGCTCTCCGCCTATGACGCTGGTGGGTCGGAAGAGGCGCACAACGCGGCGCTGCGCTGCTATCTCGAAACGATGGCCTTCCTTGGGCGGCGTTACCCGACGTTCGAGATCGCCAATCACCGCCTGTTCCGCGCCGGCAACCGGCTGCTCGTGCCGTACGACGCGCAGGGCCGCCTGGCAATCCACTCGGTGAGCGAGGATGAGTCGCAGGTAGTTGCTGAGCTGCGGCTGCCGCACGGCACCTTGATTACCGACCAGCGCGTCGCACAGTTGGCGGGCGTGGTTGGCCGGCCCATCGATCTCGAGCTCGAGATCTACCATCTCGAGGTGGAGCAGATGCCGGCCATCCAGGTTTCGCGTCTGCGCGACCTGGCCGGGGTGCTGGAGCGCCTGAATTCCTGCGGCAGCCGTCACGAGGCGGTTTACCTGCTGCGCTTCCTGGTCGCCCGCTTCTGCAGCACCAGTTATCGGGGCATTGCGAGCGCCAAGAACCTGATGCCGGAGATCACCCGCGTCCGCAACGAACTGATCAGCTTCATGAATGGCCCGTTCGCCGAACGGTTGCGTCTGCCCACGCGCATCCTGGTGCGCAGCATCTCCGGCATGGTGTCGCGCCCCAAGCTGATCGACGAGGTCTGGCAGGACACCATCGACCTGGCCGAAGTGCAGGTGCGTGGCAGTACCATCGCCAACGAGATCCGACGCAGCACGCATCACGCCATGGGTAAACAGACCCTGCAACTGGCAAAGGCTTACCTGCTTTGGCTGCAGACCGGCCAGGCGGTGTTTCCGGACTCGCAGCGCGAAGTTCCGACGGCGGCGGACGAGGCTGCCCGCAGCGACGACAAGGCAATGGACCTGGTCGGCCGCATCGTCGCAAATCTCGAGCAATTGCTGGGTACGTCCCGAGTCGCAACGCGCATCGCGGAGTGGTGCGAGAGCTATACCGGCGAACTGCTGCGCTGCGAGTCGACCAACTCGCTCGACGAGGAGCTCGAGTCGTTGGTGGCAAACGGCATTCGGGCGGACAATCGCTGGGTCTATCAACACCGCCTGCGCAGCCTGGCGAGAAAGGCTGGAGACGGGCACTGGGCAGCAGACGCTCGGCAGTCCTTCGAGGAAAGCCTGCAGGAATTGTCGCGTGCCGTGCCCGGCGAGCCGGAGTTCATCGCAGCGCAAGCGGAGCAAGCGGCCCGCGCGGCAGTCGCCGCCTTCAGTGCACGAATCCAGGCGGATCACCAGGACGCCTTGTTCGCGGAGCTCCAGGAGCTTGTGACGTGGTACCAGGACGGCGACCAGTTCCGTGCCTTCGAACGCTGCTGCGCGCTGCGGCACGACGTGGAGAGCCTCTGTGGTCGCGGCGTTTTTGCGAGCCAGCGCTACCTGCTGCACCAGTTGGACTGCATCCTCGAGGAGCTCGGCTACTTCGCCCTGCGTCACCTCGCCTCGGACTATCTCGAAAACGGTCTCGACCTCGCACAATGCCTGCGGGCCGTGTTCCTGTGCGCCGGGAACCTGGTGCTCGACGGTTTGTACTCACGCGAACTGTGGGATCTGTCGGCGATGCTGGTCAATCCGGCGCGTTCCGCCTCCGAGTTGCTGGATGTGCTCGAGCAATTGCAGCGTAACTACCATCGCCAGGTGCACCGCGTCAGCGAGGCGTACGATGTGATGGCGGGCCACCTGGGTTACAGCGAGACCGAGATGCGCGGGGTGTTGGGCAACTTCCAGCGGACCATGCACGATCTGAATAGCCTGGTGCACTTTTCCGACCTGGCGCGCGCCCACGTGGCCGAGCGTCGCGACAACCTGCCGCAACTGGGGCGCGGAGCCATGGGCGACGATCCCTGGGATTTCGTGCACCTCTCGCATACCGAGGACATCAGGCGCCGGGTCGAAGACGTGACCGCCGCGAGCCTGCAGTCCCGCTACGGGGGTAAGGGCAGCGGCTTGATCTACATTGCCTACCTCGGGGTTCCGACGCGCGATGCCTTCATCATCCCGACCGTTCTGCCGCGGATGGGTCTGCACCGCAACGAACGGGACAAGCTCGAACGCGAGATGCTGCGGCATTTGCACATTCTCGAGGAAGACATTGCGCGCAACGACGGCCGGCAAGTGCGGTTGGGAGATCCGGACGCGCCCCTGTTGCTGGCCGTCCGTGGCGGCTCGGTGTTCTCGATGCCCGGCCAGTTGGCGACCGTGGTCTTCGTCGGCATAACGGACGGCGTGGCCGAGGCGCTCGCAGAGGAAGACGAGTGGTTCGCCTGGGATGCCTACCGGCGGTTTCTGGCGTCCTTTTCGGCTGCGGTATGGCACCTGGACCTGGAGGAGCTCGACCTGGTCGAAGAAGCCAAGCGCCGGCACGGCGTGAGCTTGAAGATCGACCTGCCCGGAGCCGCCATGCGCGAAGTGGTCGAAGCGTCCAAGTCCGCCATTCGAGCGGCCGGGCATGGTGCCGAGCTCGACGCGCTGGTATCCGACGCAAGCTTGCAGGTCAGGATGGCGATGCATGCCGTGCACGCTTCCTGGAATGCGACGCGAGCTAGCCGCTACCGGGCGGTTAAACACCTCAGCGAGGGCTGGCATACGGCGGTCATCGTGCAGGAAATGGCGTGCGGAAATCGTTCCAACGAAGAGGAGCTGAAGCCCGGTATGGACGAATCACGCATATCGCTGACCGGGGTCATTCCGAATACGTGCATGAGCACTGCCGGGTTCCGCGTATTCACCGGGGACGTCAAGTTCAGCGCCTGCGGTGACGACCTGGTAGGTGGGCTTACGGCGGCCCAGTCCTTCGAGCCGGTCCAGGAGTTGCGGTCGCAGGCGCCGATGCTGGAACGCAAGCTGAACCATATCAGCGCCCGGCTGCGGCGTTACCTCGGCTCGGACGCCGAGATCGAGTTCACGGTGGAACGCGGTGTGCTGAGCATCCTGCAGACCCGCAGCGCCCAGGTGGAACAGCAGTACAGTCCGCAGACCTTCGAGAATCCCGGCGATCCGGCCGGCCGCGGTATCGGCATCGCCGGTGGCGCCTTCCGCGGCGTGGTGGCTTTCAACGAAGAAGAGGTCGAGCGCCTGGCGGCCAACAGGGACAACCTGCCGGAGGGAGCGGACGGCATCCTGCTGGTGCTGGAGAATCCGATCCCCGATGAGATTCCGCTAATCCTCTCGGTTGACGGTTTGCTGGCGGCGCGTGGCGGCTCGACCTCGCACGCCGCCGTGGCCGTCCACGGCATCGAAGACCGGCCCTATGCAGCGGTGCTGGGCGTCGCGGAATTGCGTGTATTCCGGGACGAGGCCATGCTGGTCGGTGCTGACGGAGAAACCGCCTTTCGGTTACACTGCGGCGACATCGTTTCCATCCACGGACAACGGGGCGAAGTCTTCGTTGGCACGCGGGAGTTGCTCGGCGTCCAGGCGGACACAACGCAAAGCCCCGCTGCCTGAATCCATCAAGTGGGGTTGGCATGAAATGAACAGGATGATATTTGCACGTCTGTTGCCGGCACTTGCCCTGGCCCTGGTGATCGGCGCCTGCAGCGCGACGGCCCCGGGTCCGACGGCCGGGTTCTCCCTATCGAATGAGCCCTTGCTCGGCAAATTCGTCTGGCATGACCTTGTGACGGACGACGTCGAAAAAGCCCGGCGCTTTTACGGTGGCCTGTTGGGTTGGAAGTTCGAGAAATCCACACATCCGCTCGGCGGCGACTACACGCTGATCACTCTCGACGGGCAATACCTTGGCGGGATGGTACGACTCGAAGACCCCGCCGAAGCCGATTATTCCCGGTGGTTGCCCTACCTGTCGGTCGCGGATGTCGACGCCGCCGTCCGGTTCGCCGAGACGGCGGGCGGCACGGCCGTGGTTGCGCCGCTGGATCTTGGAAACATAGGCCGGGCTGCCGCAATAACGGATCCCGAGGGAGCGGTTGTCGGACTGCTGCGCAGTCGCGTGGGCGACCCTGATGACTCGACCGAGTCGGCTGCCGGGCGTATCGTGTGGAACGAGTTGCTGGCCGCCGAAGAGGGGACCGCGGCCCGTTTTTACGGCTCGCTGGCCGGCCTGGAGGTATCAACGATCAGCCGGCGTGGCGGTGAGTACACCCTGCTGCGCGCCCAGGGCCGCGACCGGGCCGGTGTCATGCAACGACCGGATCCACGGGTCACCCCGCTGTGGCTTACCTATTTTGCGGTCGACGATGTGGCCGCGTCGGCGCGCCGCGTCACGGAGTTGGGAGGTGAGGTCCTGTTGGCGCCATCCCCCGACTTGCGCGAAGGTCAGTTGGCGGTGGTGACGGATCCCAACGGCGCGATCCTGGCGCTGCAGCAGTGGCCACAATGATGCATGAGAGAGAAAAGGTGAGTACCTGGACCAAACGGATTCTGATCCTGCTGCTGGTGGCAGTCTGCCTGCAACTGGGCGGCTGCAGCGGCAATGTCGGCGTAGGCCTGAGCGTGGGCGTACCCATCGGTGATCACGGCTACATCAGCGTCGGTGGCGGACGCTGGCTCTAGCGCCAGGCTCTTCAATCCAGCTGCCAGCGCTTGACGCAACCCCGACAGCAACAGCTGAAGCGGCTGCTGGGCAAAAGCTTCAGCATCGCTGCCTGTGTGGGCACCATCATCGGCCTCGGCATACTGCGCACACCGGGCGAGATTGCCCGCGTCGTGCAGGATCCTTGGCTATACATGGCTCTGTGGACGGGCGGCGGCGCCTTCGTATTGCTGAGCACGATGGTCGTCGCGGAGTTGATTGCGCTGACGCCGAGGTCCGGGGGGCCTTATGCTCTCATAGCCAACGCGTTCGGACCGTATCCCGGATTCCTGCTCGGCTGGACGGACTGGCTCGGCAATTGTGCGGCCGCCGCGCTCAAGGCGGTGGTATTGATGGAGTACGCGGCCTTGCTGGTGCCCGAACTGCGACCTTTCATCATTGTCGGCGCCCTGTTGATCAACGGCGCCTTCGCGCTGCTGCAAATGGGCGGTGTGCGTCTGGGTGGACGCATTTTCCAGGTCGCCGCAGCTGTATTCGCCCTGATCCTGCTGAGCGTTTCCGTATCGCTCCTGTTCGGCAACCCTGACCCGCTGCCGACGAGCCAGGTGGCCTCGAACATCATTCACACGGCGCCGACCTGGGCACACTATGGAATCGTGGTCGCGGCCATCGTGTTCACTTATGACGGTTGGGTCGGCGCCAGCTACTACAGCGGTGAGGTCGTGGGCGGCGCCCGGTCGGCAGCCATCGGCAGCATCAAAGGGGTGCTGATTGTTATTGCCCTGTATCTGCTGTTGAATGGCCTGCTGGCGGTCAATGTGCCTCTGGCGGTACTGGATGGCCAGGAACTTGCGCTCGCTGGCGCGCTCGACTACCTCTACGGAGCCGGTGCCGGCACCTTCATCATCCTGGCTGCCCTGGTGATCCTGTTGGCGCACCAGAACGTTCAATACATGGGGGCCTCGCGCGCGCTCTACGCGTTGTCGATGGACGGGCTCGGCAGCCGACGCGCCACCGGCGTCAGCCAGCGGGGCACGCCAACCGGCGCCGTGCTGACGAGCTGGGGTCTGATGGCGCTGTTGATCCTGGCAGGCGGTTTCGAGTTCCTGCTGAACATGGCTACGCTGCTGTTCATCGCCGGCTATGTCGCCATGGTATTGGGGGTATTCCGGATGCGTCGCAAGGCACCGGGCCTGGTACGTCCCTATCGTGCCTGGGGCTTTCCCCTGACGGGGGTTTTCTGCGGCGTTGGCTGGATTGCCATCGCCGCCTTCGTCGGCCTCATGGACCTGCAGTCGGCGGCCTACAGCCTGGCGTTGACCGCCGTCTCGGTACCGCTGTACCTGTTGCTCAGGTCCCGGCGAAGGGGTGCAGTCCACGTTGGACCCTGACCCATGGTCCTCCGGCAGCCACCATGGCCTTGTTGGTCGAGGCGTTGCAAACAAGCCGGGAAGCCGTGCGAATGCGTGCGGCGGCTGTTAGAGTAAGTTCACCCACAACAGAACACGCGGTGAAGGATATGATCAGCGACTCTGATGATTTCGGCAGCTTCGACTCTGCGGCTACGCGGCAATCACTGGGCGAGTTGCTGGGAATCGCCCGCGGGCTGTTGGCCGACCAGGAACTCAGTAACGACGAGATTCGTTATCTGAACGAATGGCTGGAGGAGCGTTACTGGATTGCTTCCGAGTTTCCGGGCAACGTCATCCACGGGCGTATCCGGGAAGTGCTGGAGGACGGCGTGATCACGGAAGAGGAGCGAAGTCATCTCGTCGATACCCTGAACATGCTGATCGAGGACCGGTTGGAGGACCTCGCGGAGCAGGTGGACCTGACCGAGTTGTGGTTCGACGAGGTCGGCCTGATCCGATTCGACAAGGCGCGTTTCTGCCTGACCGGCAATTTTGTTTATGGCCCCAAATCGGTTTGCCAGACGGCGATCGAGCAACGCGGCGGCAAGGTCATGCCTTCAGTCAGCAATGATGCCCAGTTCCTGGTGGTCGGCGCGCTGGGCGTCGATGAATGGCGCGACGGCGGTCTCGGCGCGGAAATCGAGGCCGCTATGCGGCTGCGGGCCCAGGGCGAGCCGGTCAAGATCATCCCCGAGGACTGCTGGGTCGCGCACCTGAAATAGCCCGGGCGATCTCCGTTTGCCGGCGCAGAACCTCTTGCGGGTTGCGCTGGCCTATAATCCCCGGCTCACCCCAAAAATGCACAAGGAAAACCCGATGAAGGCTGCCGTCATGGCGTTGTTGCTCCTGCTTCTCAGCTCCCTGGCGGCGGCTGCAGAGCCCGCCGCCCAGAGCGATTCTCCGAAAGATGCGAAGGCGATACCCGAAGCAAAAATCTGGACCTCGCAGCATGAAATCAAGATCGGCGGCCGGACCATTCGCTATAGCGCCACGGCCGGCACCCTGTTGATGCACAATGACGAGGACAAGCCGGTCGCGTTGTTTGGCTTCACCGCCTACGTGGCGGAGGGCGGGAACGCGCGCAACCGCCCCCTGATGTTTGCCTACAACGGCGGCCCGGGCTCGGCTTCCCTCTGGTTGCACATGGGGGTCTTGGGGCCGCAGCGTGCCGTGGCGGCCGACGCCGGTTTCAGTTCGAATGGCCCGTTCCGCCGGGTCGACAACGAGTTCAGCATCATCGACGAAGTCGACCTGGTGATGATCGACCCGGTCGGCACCGGGTTTTCCCGACCGGTGGGCGAGGGTAAAGGAGAGGATTTCTGGGGTGTCGACCAGGACATCCGGTCCGTGTCCGAGTTCATCGTGCGTTATGTGACGGAGAACGGCCGTTGGGCTTCGCCCAAGTTTCTTCTCGGTGAGAGCTACGGCGGCATGCGCAGCGGCGGCGTGGCCTGGCACCTGCTCAGCAAGTACAACCTCGCCCTGAACGGCGTGATTCTGGTCTCGCCTTTCATGACCATGGCGACCGGTAGATCGGGTGTGGGCATCGATCTGCCGCACGTGATGTTCCTGCCGACCTATGCCGCGACGGCCTGGTATCACGATGCACTGACCGATAAGCCTGCTGATTTTGAGGCTTTCATGGAGGAAGTCGAGCAGTTCGCTTACCGTGAATATGCCCCTGCGCTGCTGCTGGGCAGCAGGCTCGGCGCACAGGCGCGGCAGTCGCTGCTGTCCAAACTGGCACGCTATACCGGGCTGAACGCAGAGTACTGGGACAAGGCCAACCTGCGCATCAACGAGGGCCGCTTCACCCAGGAACTGCTCAGGGGCCGCGCGGAAACCGTCGGCCGTGTCGATTCACGCTTCAAGGGG
>JAPHSB010000267.1 GCA_026193295.1 Lysobacterales bacterium | reverse complement strand
CAGGACGTGCTCAGCGCCGTCATCGTGCTGGCGGTATTCCTGCCCATCATTTCCGACATGAGCGGCTGTTCCGGCAACCAGGCGGTCGCGGTGAGCATGCGAGAGCTTTCGCTGGGCGTGATCAAGCCATCCGACCTTTATTACGTATGGCGCAAGGAGGCTATTGTCGGCCTGATCAACGGCACCGTGTTGGGCATACTGATAGCCGGGGTTGCCTGGGTTTGGCAGGGCAACCCCTGGTTGGGCCTGGTGGTCGGACTGGCATTGTCCATCAACACACTGATCGCAGTATCGATCGGCGGTACCGTTCCCGTCGTGCTGAAGGCATTCAACGTGGACCCCGCGGTGGCCTCCGGTCCCATCCTAACGACCGTCACCGACATGTGCGGGTTCTTCCTGCTGCTGGGAACCGCCTCGTTGCTGTTGCCGATGTTGACCTCAAGCTAAGCGAAGCTGCCAATCAGAATCGGGATCGCAATCTCATTTTCTGCCGTAAAATGGTGGCTGGCAAGGCCTCCCGGTTATTTGTCTAGATTGAATTCACTGGCATTTCATGCAAGGATGCAACGGTATCGTGGTGGAGACTGCTCTGGAGGGAGACCCAATGAAAGGTGTGAAGAATGCAGCAAAAGGCCGTTATGCAGGTTATCTGACCTGCCTCGTCCTGGGATTCGCCTGGGCTTCCCAGGCCAACGCAGTGACATTGACGTTCGACGAAGTCATATCCGGCGCAACCTCTTATGAGTTTGACGCGGATGGCGATACTCTGCCCGACGCGGTCTTCACCACGACCGACACGGATGGCTTTAACACGACCGGCCCCGGACCCAATCAATCGTACATTGTCGAACCGGGCCTGGAAGGCACCACGCTCATATCACCCGATTTGAGAGTAGACTTTCCTAACACCGCGACGGGCAGTTTGGGGTTTGGTTTTGCGGTTTCAGCTGGAGCAGAGTCTCCGGACTTGACCGTAACTTTCCAGGTCTTTGACAGCGGAAACAACTTGCTGGCCTCAAGTACCGCACTTGCCGCGTATACTGAACCTTCCCCGCCCACTCCGAGCGGCTTTCCGGAAGGCCTGATTGACCTCAGCTTTTCTGGCGCGGCCAGCTATGCAACTTTCGATTTTAATGATACGGACGCAAGCAGGTACATCATAGATAACTTCACTGGCACTTTTGGAAGTACCGAAAATCCGCCGGGCCCGGTTGTTCCGGTAGTTTCGCCTGTACCCGTCCCGACTTTGTCCACCTGGGGTATCGCTCTGAGCATCCTGGGATTTCTCCTGCTTGCAGCTAGCCGCTTTCGGAAGTCGGCCAACATCAGAGGCACGGAGTTCTAGCTTCAGGGCACTATTGGATATTTTTGAAACCGGTAGCGGGCACGAGCATTAGATAATACCTGTCAGCACGGCCAGCCCGACGCCGAACAGCAGCACGGCGACCAGCATGCGCACGCTTTGCATCGTGACCTTGTGCAGGTAGCGCTTGCCGATCAGGACGCCGCAAAACGCCGCGGCGGCCCCGACGATCACCAGGGGCCAGGCAGCAAAGCCATCCGCTGCCATGCCCGCGGCCGCGAACAGCAGCACGTAGACGCCGATGCGCGTCAGGTCGACCAGGAAACCGATCACGGCATTGCTGCCGACGAAGCGCTGGGTCGTCAAGCCGGACTTCGCCAGGAAGGCCGACCGCAATGCGCCCTGGTGCCCGGAAAGCCCACCGAAGAAACCGGACAGCAAGCCGCCCAGTGGCAGGTAACGGCGGTCGAATTCCAGCCGTTGAAAGCGCGGCAGCAACTCAAAGAGTGCGAACCCGATCATCAGCAGTCCGATAATCAACTTGACCGGTGTGACCTCGGCGACGGTTTCATCATTGACGTGAACGGTCAGAGCGCTGTCATCACCGGCGAGCCAGCCCAGCGCCATGGCGCCCAGGACCGCCGCAACGATGGCCGGCAAGCCGAATTTCAGTACGACGTCCCGATCGGCGTGGCGGCCCAGCAGAATGATCTTGAACAGGTTGTTGGCGCCATGAACCAACGCGGTAGCCACCACCGCCATTTCCACCGGCACGAACAGGGCGAAAACCGGCAGCATCAGCGTGCCCAGGCCGAAGCCCGAGTACATGGTCAGGCCCGCGGCCAGGAAGGCCGCCAGGGCCACGATCCCCGCTTGCAGCAAATCGGGCATGGGTCTCAGCCCCGGGGCACGGCCGCGTAGTCCTCAACCGCGCGCCAGACGCGCAGCAGGTTGCCGCCGAGAATGGCTTCGATATCAGCTGCGGTATGTCCCTTTGCCAAGAGTTTTTCGACCAGCGCCGGGTAAAACGAGACGTCTTTCATGCCCTCCGGAAGGCTGTCGCCGACACCGTCGAAATCCGAGCCGATCCCGACGTACGCAACGCCGACCAGACGGATCACGTGCGTGAAATGCGCGACCAGGTCATCCAGGTTCGCATAGGGAAAAGGATGGGCGGCACGGTAGTCCTGCTGGAAAACCTCGGCCTCCGATCCATGCTCGTCGAATCCGTTCCTGCTGAGGTAGGATTTGCGGGCCTCGCTCATCCGGTCGTACCACTGCCTTGCCTCCTCGGTCAGGAAACTCGAGCCGAAATTGATCATGATGACGCCGCCCTTTGCCGCCAGGGCCTTGATCATTTCATCGCTCATGTTGCGCTCCCAGCCGGGCGTGAAAAATCGGGCCGAGGAATGCGAGGCGATGACCGGCACGCGGGAAATTTCGAGCACCTGAAAAAATGCCTCGTCGGAGACATGGGAGATGTCGACCATCATGCCGAGGCGGTTCATCTCCGACACGACCTCGCGGCCAAAGGGGCTGAGGCCGTTCCACTGCCGCTTCTCGTCGTACGATGAGTCTGAAATATGGTTGCTGAGGGAATGGGCCAGGGTGATGTAGCTGATGCCCCGATCCCTGAAAAACGCCAGGTTTTCAAGTTTGCCGTCGATGGGCGCGCCGTTCTCCATGCCCATGGCCAGCCCGATCAGGCCGCGCTGATGAGCCAGTTCAGCCTCCCGTGGCGTCTTGACCAGCATGAACTTATCCGGTGCGCGGCCAACCAGGGCCTCGACGCGGTCGACCAGGCGGTTGGCCAGATCGAAGCTCGTGCCCTCCGCCTCCGACTCGGCCGGGGTGTAAATGGACATGAACGGGACGTCCAGCCCACCACGCCGGGCACGCTCGTAATCGAAGTCACCCTTTTGCGTTGCACGGGTCACGTCTTCCCAATGCTCTTCAAGCCGCTCGGGAACGTCGATATGGGTGTCCACCAGCAGGTATTTCTGCGCCGGCCCGGCGGCGTCGCCCTGGGCCTGCGCCACCAGGCAGAAAGCCCAACCGGTCCAAAGAAGCAGGAGGGATTGAATCGGTCTCATGATGTGGCTCCGTTGATGCCGGGCACGACGATGTTGCCCCAGGGCGCGATGTTGCCATCCGTTTCGATCTCATAATCCAGCATGCGATCACCGTCGAAGATCCACCTTGTCTGAAAGCGTTCACCGCGGACCAGCATCGGCAGCCAGTACTTGTCGTCTTCCCACATGGCGTCGAAGGGTATTTCGTCCATCCGCGTCCACAGCGGCTCCGCTTCGTGGGTCTCCGTTGGTTCGCCCTCGAAGTCGCGGGTCCGATAGACCCAGACGTGGATCGAGTAGCCGTCGACGAACTGAAAGCGGTGCTCTCCGCAATACTCCAGATTGCTGACCGTAATGTGCAGTTCTTCGCGGCACTCACGGATCGCGGCGGCTTCCGGCGTCTCGCCCGCATCGATCTTGCCGCCCGGCGCGTTGACCTTGCCTTGGCCGAGCCCGGTCTTCTTGTTGATCAGCAGCACCTCGTCGTCGCGAAACACGAACACGAGGGTGGCCGGATCCCTGGCCCGCCAGGTGCTCCAATCGATATCCGTCAGCCGGTTCACTTGATCGTGGCTTTGCAGAACTTTCGTTTGCCTACCTGCAGCACGCCACTGAAACCGGGTGGCAACTGCAGTGTCCGGTCGTCGACTTTCTCGCCGTCGATGCGCACCCCACCCTGCTGGATCATCCGAAAGGCCTCGGAATTACTCGAGGTCAGGCCGCACTTGCTCAGGGCGGCCGCGATCCCGATCCCGTCGCCGCCGGTTTCGAGCGTTTTCTCAGGTATGTCTTCCGGCATTTCGCCCTGCCGGAAGCGGGCTATGAACTCTTCGCGGGCGGCAACCGCGTCCTCGCGGCTGTGGAAGCGCTCGATGATTTCCTCGCACAGCAGGAACTTGACGTCGCGCGGGTTGAGGCCATCGGCAACCTCCGCTTTCAGGGCTGCGATCTCAGCGTTGCCACGAAAACTGAGCAGGTCATAGTAGCGCCACATCAACTCGTCCGAAATCGACATCAGCTTGCCGAACATTTCACCCGGCGGCTCGGTGATGCCGACATAATTATCCAGCGACTTGGACATCTTCTGAACGCCATCGAGACCTTCCAGCAACGGCAGAGTGATGATCACCTGCGGCGGTTGCCCATAGTGCTGCTGGAGTTGGCGGCCGACATGCAGATTGAACTTCTGGTCGGTGCCGCCCATTTCCACGTCGCAGCGCAGCTCGACCGAGTCGTAACCCTGCGCCAGTGGATAGAGGAACTCGTGGATGGCGATGGGCTGATTGTTCTTGTAGCGCGTCTCGAAATCGTCCCGCTCGAGCATGCGGGCCACCGTGTACTTGGCGGCCAGCCTGATCATGCCCGCCGAGCCAAGTGCGTTCAGCCACTCCGAATTAAAGCGGACCTCGGTCCTCTCCTCGTCGAGGATCTTGTAGACCTGCCGTGCATAGGTCTGGGCGTTTTCCTGAACCTGCTCCGGCGTCAACGCCTTGCGGGTGGCGCTCTTGCCAGTGGGGTCTCCGATCATGCCGGTGAAATCGCCGATCAGGAAAATCACGGTGTGCCCCAGGTCCTGGAACTGGCGCATCTTGTTGATGATCACGGTGTGCCCGAGGTGCAGGTCGGGCGCACTCGGGTCGAATCCGACCTTGACCCGCAGCGGGCGCCCAAGCTCGAGGCGCTCCTCCAGCTCTTCCAGCTTGGTGATCTCGTCCGTGCCGCGGGCGATCAGCCCCACCGCCGCATCCAAATCGGTCATATCCGTGTCCGTCAGGGAATCCGCTGCATTTTATGGCTTTGCCGGCTCCGGCTCCAGCCCGAATTGCCCGCGCCCGCCCGCGAAGCCGGGGACACCCTGCGCAGAGCGGGCGAAAAGTGGCGATTCGCGGTAGGATGGGAAGTCTGGCGCATCAACCAAATTGACGGGGAAAGACCTTGAGCCGACTGAGCCTGCTGGACTCCAATTTCCTGATGGCGGAAAACCGCGAAACGCCGATGCATGTCGGCGGTGTACACCTGTATCGATATCCCAAGGGCGTCAACAAGCGTGAGTTCCTTTCGGGACTCAAGGAAATCCTGTTGTCCGGAGACGATCTGCGTCCGCCATTCAACCAGCGGCTTTCGAGTAACCTGCTGAGCCGGGCGAACCTGGCCTTTTCCTGGGAGACCGACAAGGATATCGATCTCGAATACCATGTGCGTCACTCCGCGTTGCCCAAGCCCGGTCGCTACCGCGAGTTGTTCACACTGATCTCGCGCCTGCACAGCACCCTGCTGGACCGCAACCGTCCGTTGTGGGAAATGCACCTGATCGAGGGTCTGGCGAATAACCAATTCGCCACCTACCTGAAGATCCATCACTGTGCGATGGACGGCATCGGCGCCATGCACGCCACCCAGAGCATGTATTCGCGTTCCCCCGAAGGTCGCACGGATTACTCACCGCTGTCCCGCCAGTCCTGGGAGAAATACAAGAGGGACCTGTTGCCGGAGAGAGCAGCAGCCTCCATCACTCGGCAGGATATCCGCACGCTGTCCGAGCGCATCACGGCGCAGATCGGAAGCGGCGTAAACCTGGCCGGCGCCCTGCTGAAATATGGCAACGTCTGGATCGGCGGCGGACGGCCGCTCAATGTGCCATGGCACTCGGTGCCGCACGCGAAAATCAGCAGCAGCGTGAGCGGTTCGCGGCGCTTCGTCGCGCAGACCTGGCCCTACTCCCGGATCCGGGCCGTAGGCAAGGCTTTGGGGGGAACCCTCAACGATGCCGTGCTGGCGATGTGCGCAGGCGGCCTGCGCCGCTACCTGGACCAAGTGGGGGAACTGCCGGAGAAACCCCTGAAAGCCATGGTCCCTGTTTCACTGCGAGTGGAGGGTGATCTCGAATCGGCCAACGCTGTTGGCTTCATCGTTGCCAACCTGGGCACACACCTGGCCGATCCCGGCGAGCGTTTCGAAACCATCCAGCAGTCCGTGCAGGCAGGCAAAAAAGTCTATGCCGGACTGTCGGCCGGTGAGGCCGCCCTGTTCACACAACTGACGTCCTCTCCCATCGTTCTCACCACGCTGCTCGGATTGGGGGAATTGCTGCCGGCCTACAACCTGGTGATCTCCAATGTGCCGGGATCGCGCAAGGCCATGTATTGGAATGGTGCACTCGTCGAGGGAGTTTACCCGGCCAGCATCGTCCTGCATGGGCAGGCCCTCAACATCACGCTGGTCAGCTACATGGACCAACTCGATTTCGGCATCATCGCCTGCCGCCGCTCACTCCCGCACGTCCAGCGCCTGCTCGACCACCTGGAAGAATCACTGCAGGAACTGGAGGAACTGGCCGGCATCACCGCCGATTGACCGGCCCCGGCACGGTCAGTATCGTAGGCACGCCGGAACCGGCATGGAATCGCGGGGTCTCAGAGCGTCATGGAACTGCCTGGCTTCATAAAAACAATCAACGCCAAGCTCGACGACGACGGGCACTGGCTGACCCGGCGCAAGTTGGCCCTGTTCGGCTTCACGCTGATCCTGACCGGGCTGATCGCCGGCGTCTTTGAATCCGTCCCCGAACCTGAATCTGCAGACTTTTCTGAAGTCATCGATCTTTCGCTGCCGCGGCATCCGGCACCTGCAAGCGTGGCAGCTGTATCCGTGGACGGCAGCCCACAGAGCCAGCCGGGCCTGGAACCCGGCGAGTGGAAAAGCGTCACGGTGCGCTCAGGGCAAACCCTGGACGCCATCTTTCGCCAGCAGGGCTACAGCATTCCGCTGCTGCACCGGATCCTGGCCCTGAACGGCGACACCAAGGGCCTGACGCGGATCCGGCCCGGCGATGTATTCGATTTCCGCACCGACGACGCAGGGTATCTGGCCGAAATGCGCTATCCCCTGGACGAAGCGCGATACCTGATCGTGCGCCAGCTCAACGGCGAGTTGTTCGCCGAAATCCTCGAGCGCGAAATCGCCGCCGAAGTCGCCGAGTCAGAAGGAATCATCGACTCCTCGTTGTTCGTCGCCGGCAAACAGGCCGGCCTCAGCGATGCGATGGTCATGAAACTGGCCAATATCTTCGGCTGGGATATCGACTTCGTGCTCGACATCCGCAAGGGCGATCGCTTCATGCTGGTGTACGAGAAACTCTACCGCGAAGGGGAGTTCCTGCGGGAAGGAGAGATCCTGGCGGCGACGTTCATCAACCAGGGCGAACGCTTCCAAGCCATCCGGTTCGACGATGGGGACAATCACGGTTATTTCGCGCCGGATGGGCGCAACATGCGCAAAGCGTTCCTGCGTGCGCCGCTGAACTTTTCCTACATCAGCTCCAACTTCAACCCCCGGCGCATGCACCCCGTGCTCAAACGCCTGCGCCCGCATAACGGCATAGACTACTATGCGCCACGCGGCACGCCGGTTTACGCAGCGGGCGACGGAACCGTAACCCGCTCGACCTATTCGGCCGCCAACGGCAACCACGTTTTCATCAAGCATGCGGGCAGCATAGAGACCAAGTACCTCCACTTCACCAAGCGCCTGGTCAAGCAGGGGCAGAAAGTGCGCCAGGGCCAGACCATCGGCACGGTGGGCTCCACCGGCCTGGCGACCGGGCCCCACCTGCACTACGAGTTTGTCGTCAACGGTGTGCACCGGAACCCGCGAACGGTGCCCCTGCCCAAGGTCGAGCCGCTGAAGGGTGGCGCGCTGGTCGCGTTCCAGTCACAGGCCGCGCCGCTGCTGACCCAGTTGAGCCGCCTGGAGTCGGCCTCGCTTTACGCGAGCCGTGAGTGAAGCCGCTCACTATATCGGCCTGATTTCCGGCACCAGCCGCGACGGCGTCGATGCCGTGCTGGTAAGTTTCGTAAATGAGCGCCCGACGGTCCTGGCCACACTTTGCCTGGCCTACCCCGACAGCCTCGCCGCCCGCCTGGAACGCATGGTCAGGGCCGGACGACGCCCGTCCGATGAAGAAAGCCGGGAGCTGGACGCAGCCATCGCGAATCATTTCGCCGACACCGCCCTGCAGCTGATTCGCGGGGCGGGACTCGACGCTGGCGCCGTGCGCGCCATCGGCTCGCATGGCCAGACGGTTTGGCACGATCCGGACGGACCGGTCCCCGAGTCCATACAGCTGGGTTCTCCCTACCGCATCGCGGCGCGCACCGGCATCCTGACCGTCGGCGATTTTCGTCGGGCCGACATCGAGGCCGGCGGCCAGGGTGCGCCACTGGCGCCCTTGCTCCACCGCGCACTGTTTCGTCCCGGGCGGGGGAAGCGCGTGGTGCTCAACCTCGGCGGAATCGCCAACATCTCGCTGGTCGATGACCAGGGGCGAGTGTCAGGCTTCGACACGGGGCCGGCCAATTGCCTCCTCGATGCCTGGATTCAAGACCAACTGGGCGAACCATTCGATCGGGACGGCGCATGGAGCGCCGGAGGCCGGGTCGATCGTCAACTTCTGGAAGTCCTGCTGCGGGATCCCTGGCTGGCCAGACCCCCGCCCAAGAGCACCGGCATCGAGTATTTCAACCTCGCCTGGCTTCACCATCACCTGGCCGGTCGCACGATCGCCCCACGCGACGTCCAGGCCACACTGGCCGAACTGACCGCTCTGACTGTCACCGCCGCCGTGCGGCCCTGCGGGCCCGCGAACCTGCTGCTGTGTGGCGGCGGCGCGCATAATATCGACCTGGTCGAACGGCTGCGCCGAAACCTGCGCGGTATACGCCTGTGCTCAACCGGCGATTTCGGCATCGATCCCGACTGGGTAGAAGCGGTGCTGTTCGCCTGGCTGGCGCGCGAACGCCTGCACGGCCGGCCGCAGGATACACGCGCTATCACGGGCGCGCACGAACCCATTTTGCTGGGCACCATCGCCCCTCCCCCTGCTGTAGAATAGGACTCCCGGGAACCGGGTTTGCAGGCGAAGTTCCTGGGCGCCGGCAGGAAATATCGGGTGCCTCTATGCAGGACCGTAATCTGTCGGGAGCAAATT
>JAPHSB010000361.1 GCA_026193295.1 Lysobacterales bacterium | reverse complement strand
TTTCCACGTTGACGGTCACGGGTTCGGCCTGGGCCGATGCGCTCGGAGCCAAGGCGATGGACAGGATCGCCAGGCAAACGCCGATGACGGCCCTCGTCATGAGGTGGGGCATCATCTTTCTCATGGTCGTTCTCCTTATTGGCCCCTCAATCTGTGATGCATTGCGGGACTCGACCCAAGGCGTCAGCGGCACATCCTGAGCCGTCAGGGTGCATCAGGTGTGCGATCATTCTTCTCCGGAACACGAATTAGAGCCTTTCAGCCGTCGGCACGCGCCAGTTTCCGAGCGCCTCGAGGTCCGGGACGTAGATGCGCAGGGTCACATCAATGTCTTCGTCCTTGCGATTGATCGGCAGCCAGTTTTCCTCGGGCACGCCCTCGGGTTGCTCGGCCGCGACGTAGACCGTGATGCCGCCGTCCTCGTCGAGCTGCATGCCGGCATTTTCTCCCACGCTGTACTTCTTGCGGTCATTGGGAATGAAGAACCCGTTCTGAAAGTCGTAGAGCGTGAGTGACCAGAACACGTCAGTGGGCGGAAGCTCGTCCGCGGTCATGCGGATCATGTAGTCGTTCATCGCGTTGAGCGGTTTGCCATCCACGGCGTTGACCGAGAAATAGACTGCCTCGCCAGCCGGCATGCCAATCGGGCCAAGGACGGACTGGAACAGCAACAGCTCCAGGGGCGTCTCACCCTTGGGTTCGAACTTGCCAACCGTTTGCTCCATGACGAATGCCTCGTCGGTTGTCCTGGCCATCTCCTCGGCGAAGATCCGCTCGGAGACGTCGCGGAATTTCGCTCCGTCGATCGTCGCCACTTTGGCGGCGTCGTAGGGCTGGCCCGGTACAACCCCCAGCGGCTCGTAGGCGGCCAGCAGCGCCTGGTCGAGCTCGTCGTCCGCATGGAAGGTGGTGTGATTGAACACAAATTGCATCACTTCCAGCAGGTTGTCGCCGAAGATATCCGCATCCCGCTGACCGACGGCGGGGAACTCGATGTCATCGATCGGCTTCGCGGGTTTCCCGCGGAACTCGGACAGGGTCTCGATGCCCACCTGCTCCATCTGCTTGACGATGCGATTGAATCGTCCCTGGTCGTTGGCATGGGGCATGATCCGCAGCACCGCGGAGATGAAGTCGCCGGTGGCTTCGAACACCTGGTCAACCCCCTCCACAGCCGCGCCGTCGTAGCCCTCGGTTCGCTCGGTATAGAACAGGATTTTTTCCAGCTTTCCGAAGTCGCCGAGGCGGGTCGCCATGGGAATGTTGACGTGGTGGTCGTAGCCCGTGACCATCAGCGAAACGTAGTCCGAGTCAAAGGCAGGCATCTCCAGGATCACCGGATCCTTCCTCAGGTCGAGGAGCGCCGAGATGTAGAGCGTGTCGTTGTTCGGACGCGCGATCTCGCGCATGGTGTGGTCCTTGAGTCGCGTGTCCGCATCCACGGTGTTCCATCCGCCATTCTTCATTGCGAACTTGTTGTTGACGTTGTACATGGCGACGTACTGGTAGGACCGCTTGACGATGTTGTCGATCTGCTCGTCGGTCAAATCGACTGCCGACGCAGTCAAGCTGCCAATGAGGAGCATCGCGAGCGCCGTGATGAATGCCTTGGCAAGTTGTTTCATTTCGAATACCTCTTTCGGATTGTTTGATCGTCCCTTTGCCGCCACTCGATATGTGGGTTCAATAACCCTTGTCCTGCAGGCAATTCTTGTACTCACGGTCGTATGCTGCTTTCAGTTCGGCTGCGGCTTTCTTCTTCTCGCTGTCGCTCAGGGCGGCAACGCCCGCGCCGGCTGCGGCGCCCACTGCGGCCCCCTGAACCGCCTTTTTCGTGGTCTTGCCTTTCTTGGCGGTTGCGGCGCCCACCGCGGCGCCACCGACGGCGCCGACGGCCGCGCCTTTACCCACGGTACTGTCGCCGCCCGCAGGTGCCGCAGGTCGAAACCCGGTCAAGGATGAAGCCACCTGCTGGCATTGCGACTCCGCGGCGGCCCGCTCTTCACTCGAATCCTTGCAACCGGCCAACAGCGCACAACACAGAAATGCCATGCCGACCAAGACGAATTTCATGCTGGTAATCTGGGTTGCGGACGCTTTCATTGTGAGTCCTCTTCTGATCCGAATTGATTCCGAAGCCGCTACCAGGGCAGCGCTACGACCGGGGCAATCGAGAATCGGACCTGGTAGTCAGGCCCGAAATCATCGGGTGATTCAAGGTAGTGCCAGTACTGCATACCGAATTTCCACGGGCGGCCGCCGAGTATCAGGGTTCGGGAAACACCGATCGCGAGCGGAAAGCTCAGTTTGTTATCGCTGTTTCGCGCTTCGTGGTTGTAGGAAAAAGTCGGGTTGGCATTGATCTGCCAACCATCCCGGAGATTGAAGGTATAGAAATACTGCCCCCCGGTGATGCTGGTGTCGTAGGCGTCCTCGCCGGCGATGTCCCACTGGTGGGTCAACAGCACGCCGGCCACACCCCATGGCCGTACCAACGCCACCGCGAATTCCGGTCCGAGCAACCACTGGTCCAACCCCAGGGCGTCGTCGGTGGCCGTCGGCAAGGTTCCGACCACGCCGCCGATCACGACCAGGCCGCCGGGCAGGGTCTTGCCCAGCCCGAGGTCGAACGCGATGTCGCCCAGCTCGTAACTTTTGTTGTCGTACTGGCCGACGCCGGCAGGCACATCCTGGTCGATGATCAGTGGGATGGCAGGGCGCATGAAGACGTTGGTGGTGTCGTTCAGGGGATAGGGTAACGAGGGCTGAAACAGCATTCGCAGCGCACTCTGGTCACTGGCACCCGGCATGGCGCCCTTGAACCGGATGTAATCCGTAATCAGGGTCAGCGTGCCCATCGTCGTGTTGGGGTTGGACAACTGCTCCGCGATTTCCGCGGCGGAGGGGCTGGCCAGGCCGCCTTCTTCCGAGCCGGGACCCGTGGCGATCCGTTCCTCGCCTTCTTCCAGCGTGAAATAGTAGGTCTTGCCAGTGGACACGTGGTGAACCCGATAGTGATCGGGTTCATCCAGGTTCTGCTCGAAGGTGTAGCAATTCGTCTCGGTGTCGGCGGCGTAGCAGACCCGGTCTTCACCTTCGACCCGCCAGGTTCGGTCGAAGGTCTCGCCCCATGCTTCAATGGTCCCGGTGCCGTCGGGCAGGTATCTGCCCGTTGCCGTAACGCCGGGCCGGATTTCAATTGTCGCCTTCGCACCGGCGACCAGTTGGGTAAGAGATTGCTGGCCTGTTACGGCTGTCCAGTCTTCTGCGCGTGCGGGGGGCGCCAGCAGGCAGGCGGACAGGATGATCCCCGCGGTAATTAGCACCCATTTACGATCAGGCACTGAAACTCCCTCCATTGCTGCAGACCAAGATGCCGCCCGTCAGCAGCAGTGCGCAGACCTCAAGGGATGGAATGGGCCTATACATGGATTTCTCCTCTTCTTACGGCCACCGCGGAAGTCTGTTCGCATCCTGCAATGGATCAGAGTGATTGGGCGCGAGAGCCTTGAACTCGAGGATCCCGGAGCACCACGACGCCCGGGTTATTTCCGGGGTCCGTTGCGGATGGGGTTGCATCGTCTATTTATCATTCTAGCGATGCGAGGTCGTTACCCGCTTGTCATTTGGTGCCATTCCGTGACCCATGTTATGATCCAGATCAGAAAAGTTCTTGTTTTAGTACTATTTCCGGATGCTCACATGATCCCCAGATCGGTACCTGTCGTCAGGGTGGCATCATTGCTGCGCTTTGCCAGGTATATCGAGAGCCTGGGCGCGCCTTACGAGCATCTGCTGGCGGCCTCGGGCATTCCGGTTGAATTACTGGATCATCCTTCCGCAGCGGTCAGTCTCGAGAGTGCTTTCAAGTTCGGGGAAAAGGCCTGCAAGGCCGCAGATACTGAGCACCTCGGTCTTTATGTCGGCATGCAGACTTCCTTGGAGGATCTCGGGCCTGTCGGTGAAAAACTGAAACGTTCAACGACGGTTCATGACTATCTCTGCCAAGGCATTGCGCTGTACAACACACTGGTCACCGGTGCGTGTCTCTGGCTCTCGGACCAAGACGACGAGATTCGTCTCAATGTGGCAACAACGGGGGAGGGGAGCCTCGCCCCTTACCAGTCCCAACTGGAAACCCTGGCCATAACCGTGATGGCGCTAAGGCAAGCGTTGGGCAGGGATTGGTCACCCCACACACTCGGCCTGACCTACCAAAGCAGGGAAGGTTTTCCGGAAAACAGTTGCTTCGAGGGGGCGCGGATTCTGCAAGGCGCCCAAACAAGCTACATTGCAATCCCACGGGGCGCTCTGGCAGCGCCGTTTCCGCGCGCCAGCCGGCAATCTGAACCCGGGGCGGATACCATCGATACTCATACCCTTTCGAGTGACTTTTCCGGCCTGGTGCAGCTCCAGGTAGACGCGCTGCTTGGCGCAAAGGGGCTCCATATCGACACCGTGGCTGAATCCTTGATGATGAGCAGGCGCAGCCTGCAACGATGGCTGGCCGAGCACGGAACATCCTACTCAGAACTATTGGCGGAAGCGCGAATCCACAAGGCCATAAACCACTTGCAGTGTGCCGATGAATCCATCACGGACATCGCGTTTGCGCTTGGATACGCGAACGCTTCGAATTTCACCAGGGCCTTTAAAGTCAGAACCGGGGTTTCACCCCAGAAATTCAGGCGACACTTGACTTCTGACCTGTCTTTCAGCGAACGATACTGATACGCGCGCAAAAACCGGCGCGCAATGCAGGTGCTGGTGCCCTGTATGTCAAAATCGTCATGGCGCGGACATTGCCATGGCTCACCCGCTTGCATCGACCTTGTTCAGCCAGTAGGCTCCAAATGGTGGCAAAGGCCATGCTCCTGGGCCTGCGAGCCACTCAAATGGCAGGTTTTGCATGCTGCGAACAGCGAATATCTTAAGGACCGTCACCGCCCTGGCGGTTTGCATCATCTGGGGGGGGGAATTGGCCGCGCAGGACTTGACCCCGCGCCTGTACTGGCCGTCGCCCCAGGGCACCAAGGTCCTGGTGGCCGGATATTCCCACGCGTCCGGGGACGTGTTTTTTGACCAGTCACTGCCGCTGTACGGCGTGGATTCGGATATCAATGTGGGTATCCTGGCCTACGTGCAAACCCTGGGCTTGTGGGGCCGCACCAGCAATTTCCTGGTGGAGTTGCCTTACACCCGGGGGAACACCAAGGGGTTCGTCGGAGAAACCCCGGCACGCGCCGACTTCAGCGGTTTCGGCGACCTCAAGTTCACCCTGACGCTCAACCTGCTCGGCGCGCCGTCGATGACGCTGGAGGATTTCCTGGCGTTTCGAGCCGACCCGCAGCCCATCGTCGGTGCGAGTTTGAAGGTCATTGCTCCCACGGGAGCCTACGATTCGAACAAGTTGATCAACGTCGGAGCCAATCGCTGGGCAACCCGGCTACAGCTCGGTTCCGTTATCCCTCTAAGGCCCACCTGGATGTTGGAACTCGAAGGCGGCGTGTGGTTTTTCGGCGACGACGACGAGTTCCTGCCGGGCGCAAGGCAACAGGATCCGATCTACTCGGCGCAGGTCAACCTGGTCAAGCGAATCCGGCCCGGACTCTGGGCTTCACTGGATCTCACCTACTTCGGCGGCGGGCGTCAGACCATCGGGGGTGACCAACTCGACGACGCACAGAAAAACATCAAGGTCGGGGGGACGGTCGTCGTCCCCTTCGCCGGCCGGCACGCCATCAAGATTGGCTACGCCAACGGTGCGGTTACCAAGTACGGTTCCGATTTCGACCAGTTCCTGGTGACGTACCAGATTCTTCTCAAATAGCGGCGGCGGATGCAGGGCAATGACGGCTCTGGTTTGGCGACGCGAAAATCTCCAGGTGGCCAGTGGCTGGCAGGCGCCTGCTCGGTTCTTGGCGGTACCCAGCCTCAATCCGGGGCAATGACGTCCGGCAGCTTCGCAGGTCCCGAGCGCACATGCAGGTCGCGTTGCGGGAACGGGATCGTGATACCGGCTTCCTTCAGCTTTCGATTGATGGCGAAGCGGAGCTCGCTTTCCAGGCCCAGACATTTTGCCGCCCCGGCCCAGGCGCGCAGCTGGAAGTCCAGCGAGCTGTCGCCGAAGCCCATGAACAGGCACTGGGGTGTGGGTTCTGCATCGATGCCGGGGTGGTTGATTGCGATGTCGGTCAGCAACCGGGCCACCACTTCCGGGTCGCTGCCGTAATCGACTCCAACGGAGATTTCGATCCGCCGCCGGTCGTGCATCAGGGTCCAGTTGACCACATCCGAGGAAATCAGCTGGGAGTTGGGCACGATGAGTTCCGAACCACGCCAGGTGCGAACCAGCGTGGCCCGCATGCCGATCTTCTCGACCGTGCCGCCGGTCGCGCCCAGTTCGACGATGTCGCCGACCCGGATCGGCCGTTCGAACAGCAGGATCAAGCCGGCTGCGAAATTGCTCACGACGTTTTGTAGCCCGAAGCCGATGCCCACGCCGAGGCCACCGGCGACGATGGCGGCCTGGCTGAGGTCGAAGCCCAGTGCCCGGGTTGCAATCACCAGGCCGATGAAGATGATGGTGTAGCGCAGCAGGCGGGAAATCGCGTGCGGCGCCCCCTGCGGCATGCGCAGTCGCGGCAATACCAGATCACCGACGATAAAGCTGACGAATGCCGCGAACTTGATCGACAGCCAGGTTATGAGGAGGAACAGGAGCAAATCGCCCAGGGCGAGCGAAATTTCCCCGATTGACAACTCTGCCCGAAGCATGCTCAGTATCCGAGTCGTCACCGGCTCGAACAGGGCAAAGCCCCGGAGTGCGAACACAACCCAGAGAATGGCGGTCGTCGCGCTGATGATGCGGAACAGCCGCCGGCGAATGGCCTCCGAGTGCTGCGGGGAGATCCCGGCGCGGTAGGCAAGGTCGGTGACCAGGGCCAGGCGCACCAGGAACCGCAGTAGCAGGGTCACCACCCACAGCACGACGCCTGCGAAAATGGCGCTGGACGTTCCGACGATCAGCAGCGCCCCCAGCCCCATGCCGCCGCCGATGCTGGAAATGAGTCCTATTGCAAGCAGCAATAGCCCAAGGCGCAGGCCGCGCGCCAACAGCTTGCTGAACCTGTCCGAAAGCCAGGAATGGTCGGCACGCAAGACGCGCAATTGAGCGAGACAGAATGCTCCGCCAACCAGCGCCAGGGCGATGATGGCGAGTCGTTGCGTGATCGATGCAACGGGGGCGAGATTGACCATCTGAAAGAGCACGAAGCCGGGAATCAGCAGGTACAGGGGCAGGTGCGCGGCCCGCGGCAGGGTGCCCAGCAGCAGATACACGACGCTGACCGACAGCAGGAGGTTGAGCGTCGCCAGCCAGGCTGCCGGCGCCTGGATGCCGATGATGTTACCGAGGACCAGAATGATGACCGCGGCGGCGGCCACTGGACGCGCGAACAGGAGGTCCGCAGCTTGCAGGGCCTGGTCCTTCTGCGCCCACGACTGCAATTTCGGCCGTGAGTACAGCAGTAGGGTCGCCAGCCCAAGCCACAGGACCAGCCAGGTCGATACCGACGCACCCTCTTCGACCATATAGCCACGGAGGTCCTGCCACTGCCAGCGGGCCGCCTCGCCGACTTGGTCCAAAAGATCCTCCAGACGTCCCTCGCCGCTGCCGATGGCCTTCCACAAGGGCGGGCTGTCGAACGAGAAAATCCGTGTCGAGCGATCGGATATTTCGCCATGCAGCCGCAGAATGATGCTCTCGAGCACCGCCTGTCGTTGCGCGATGTCGGCTTGCAAAGCCAGTACCGAATCCCGCGCAGCACGGGCGGTGTTTTCGGCCTGGAGCAGGCTGGAGAGGGTCTCGGCAACCTGGTCCTGCAACGCCGGCGGCAAAGCGTCCGGACGCTGGAGCGTTGCGGTCTGTTCCCAGCGCGACTTTTCCGCCTTGAGGTTTTGTACATCCGTCTGTCGTGCGGCAGACCGCAGCGAGACGTCGCGGATCCAGCGGTTGAGGCGTTCGCGGGCGCGCAACGCGGTTTTCTCGACTTCCCGAACCAGTATCGTGCTGCCGGATGATTCCAGTAAAGCTTCGGTCTGATCGAGCAATCGCTCGATGCGTTGCTGGAGCCCCGGATAAGCCTCCTGGATCTGGCTCAGCCGGCCATCGGGCACGGCCCTCGACTCGGCGTCCCGCGCCATGGCGCGCGCGGTGCCCGCGCGCAGGCTGATCTCGACATCCGGAATGGGCGTGGAAGTGTCCGCCGGCAGGGGCAGCTGCTCCGGGGTCTGTGCCCAGGCAGGCAGCCCCGGCAGCCAGGTCAGGCTGGTGCAGACCATAAGCAGCAGCGCGCGAGAACGGACTCGCGCGCGAATGCCCACCGGTTGGTGGCCGGGCCGGCGTTGAATCGAAAGACTCCTCAAGTTGTCCTCAAGCAGTGAGCGTCGGTATCAGTCCACCAACGGCTTGAAATTGTATTTCTGTCCACCGATCGAGGCTTCGTACATCAGTCCGCCCTTGACCAGGGTGAACACCGCCATCCCTCGTTTCCAGGCACCCTTGCCCTTGGTGTCTCCCGCGGTTGCCGAGGCACCCTCGGTGGAGGCGCCCGCGGCGGCGCCATAGGTCAGCGCCACGGCCGTGGCGTCTGCACCGAACTCGAAGTTTCCTTGCGTGAACTCCTTGTAGATATCGGCAGTCTTGAACAGGACGAGCTGGCTGTAAGCCTGTCCGCCCAGCTGCCAGCCGATGGTCACCTGGCCCATCGAGACGTTGCCGGTGTG
>JAPHSB010000177.1 GCA_026193295.1 Lysobacterales bacterium | reverse complement strand
CGTGGTCATCGCCAACAGGCATGCTGCAATCACGAGCATCAGCCGGGCGAGCAGCTGGACCTTGCCCCGGCCCATCGACCGGGCCGCGAAGAAAAAGCTCAACAGGTTGGTGAATGAGGCAGCGCCGGCGACCATGGCTACCGCGACGTTGACCAGCACCTGCGACGCAACCCCGCTGAACTGGTTCTTGACAATGACCCCAAGCAAGCCGCCTTCGAGGGCACCCATGGCGACGGCAACGAGGGACCAGCTCAGTAATTCCCGCGGCACCAGCGACGCCGCCATCCGGGGCAGGGATTCTGCAACCAAATGCTTATTCGTATCCGGCAAAATCAATCCTGGTTCTGGTGGCGAAGGTCGGGGCCAATCCTCAACTGTAACGCATGCGTGCGTGCTTGTGACGTCCAGTGCCCCGAGGATAAGCTACAATCTACCGCGAGTTCACCGGCCACCGTGCCGGCAACATCGAGGATCGAGATGAACATTTCGAGCAGAAGAGGCTTATTCACAGTCCTGGCCCTGGTTGCGACAACGGTCTTCCTGGCCGGTTGCCCGTCCAACCCGGTGGACAAGAGCAGGGGCGAGACTTTCAAGCAGTACGAAACGATCATACGCTGGAGCCAGTGGGACGCGGCTGCCGACTTCATCGCGCCCGAGTACCTGGCAGAACACCCGATTTCTCGCCTGGACATGGACCGCCTGCGCCTGTTCCGCGTGACCGCGTACACGGTCCGCTCGACTGGAGTTTACGACGAGGGCATGACGGCCCGCCAGGTGGTCGAAATCAAGATGTTCAACGCCAACCAGGCGGTCGAACGTACGATCCTCAACGAGCAGGAGTGGCGTTACCACGAGAACGTCAAGCGCTGGCTCCTGCACAGCGGCCTGCCCGATCCGACCCAGCGCTACTGACAGGCGACGGGCCTGACCCGCTACCCGTGTCGGCGACCCGGACGCGGGTCAAAAACCGTAGACGCTGAACCCGCCATCGACCGCCAGGCACTGCCCGGTAACGTAGCCGGCGGCCGGCATGCACAGGAATGCCATCGCCCGCGCGCACTCTTCCGCCTCGCCCACCCGTCCCATCGGTGTCCGTTCCAGCACCTGTTGCCGATAAGCGGGGTCGGCCAATACCTGGTCGGCCAGTGGCGTTCGAATGTACCAGGGCGCCACCGCGTTCACGCGAATACCCTCCCCCGCCCATTAGACCGCCAAATTGCGCGTCAACTGAATCATCGCCGCCTTGCTCATTCCGTACGGAGCGCCGGTGCGCAAATGGGTCAGCCCGGCAACCGAGGCGTTGTTGACCACGGCCGCCGGCGAGCCATGGACCAATGCCGGGTGCAGCAAGCGGCACAGGTCGAAGCAGGACTCGAGGTTGACCCGCTGGACCTGGCGATATTCCTCGAGGCTCAGTTCCGACATGCGCTTGCGAATGTTGGTGCCGGCGTTATTGACCAGGATCTGCAGCGAGTCTCCAACTTCCGCACGGATCTGTTCGCGGCCCGCAACGGTCGCGACATCGGCGGCAAGCACCTGCACTGAGCGCTCCGGGCAAAGGGCCAGGATTTCCGAGCGGGCCCGTTCCAATCGCTCCGCACCGCGCGCGACCAGCAACAGGTCGGCACCCAACGCAGCAAATTCGTGGGCTGCCGCGAGACCTATGCCGCTGCTGGCGCCCGTGATCAGGGCCCGAGCGCCGTCCAACCGCCACGGCGAGCCCCCGGATTCGGATTTCAGTTCATTCGACATCGCAGAGGCAATGCGCCGCGACCGTTACGCCGCGGCTGCTGCGCGCCAAAACGCGCAAATCAGAAGCGATATTTTCCAGCAGCGTACCGGGCAGTCCGGTGAAACCCCGCCCGAACCCCGTGCCCACGCGGGCCATCGCGCTGCTGGTGATTTCAACCAGGAATGCCTCGATGGGGCTGATTTCGGGCTCGGCGTATATCACGTCGTAATCGGCGCCCAGCCCGGCAATGCGGGCAGCCGAGTCGATAGCGTCCTGCAGGGTGCCGGTCTGATCGACCAGGCCACGGTCCTTGGCCTGGGCGCCGCTCCAGACGCGGCCCTCGGCCACTTTGAGGACATCGTCCGCGGACATGTTCCGCGCTTCGGCGACCAGCGTGATGAAATCCTCGTAGGTGCGCTCTACCGCGTGCTCGAAAATGCGCCGGAGATCGGGATCAAGGGGTCGGTCCAGCCGCAGTTTGCCGGCCAATGGCGTGGTACCGACCCCATCGGTGTGGATGCCGAGCTTCTCGAGCGGTCGTGAAAATGTCGGAAGAATCCCGTAGACACCGATCGAACCGGTGATCGAAGCGGAACTGGCCCAGACTTCATCGACACCCATCGCGATCCAGTATCCGCCGGATGCCGCGACATTGCCCATCGACACCACCACCGTTTTGCCCATCTCTTTGAGGGCCTGGATCTCGCGGCGGATTTTTTCGGCGGCGAAAGCGTCGCCGCCCGGGCTGTTGATGCGCAGCACCACGGCCTTCACGTCACGATCCTCCGCCAGCGAGCGCAAGCGGTCCGAGAGGGTAATCGCCCCGATCGCGCCTTGCGGCTGCACGCCTCGAACGATCTCACCCTCCGCCACTACTATGGCGATGGTGCCCGCCGTGTCCGACTGCTTCTCCGGCCCCGTCAGTTTCAGGTAATTATCATGGTCCACCTGCCGAAAGCCTTCACTGCCGCTGCCGGCAGCACCCTGGCTGGCCAGCGCCAGGTTCGCCTCGGGCCCGCTGATCAAGCGGTCGACCAGGCCGAGCTCCAGCGCAAAGCGCGCAAAATCACCATTGGCTGCCTCGAGCCCGTCGGCAAACTGGTTGATGGCCCTGGAGAGGTCTTCGAGGGGAATACCGCGGTGGCCGGAAATGGTCTCCAGGTATTGCTGCCAGAGGTTACCGATCCAGAGCAGGTTGTTTTCCTTGGCCTCGGGAGACATGTCGTCTCGCACCCAGGGCTCCATGGCGGACTTGTAACTGCCCGCGCGGAACAGGTTTACCTCGACCTCGAGCTTGTCCAGGCCTTCGCGATAAAAGTTGCGGTAGGAGGAAAAGCCGTCGATCCACACGAGGCCCCTGGGATTCAGCCAGATCTCATCCGCCAGTGCCGCCAGGTAGTATTGCTGCTGTTCCAGCGTGTCCGCCAGCGCCACGACCGGCTTGCCGGACGCCTTGAACTCGCTGATCGCGCTGTCCAGCTCCTGCAAGGAAGCCAGTCCCACTCGCGAAAGATAAGTGGGGTCGATGACCAGCCGGACGATACGGTCATCGTTCACCGCGCGGCGGATCGCATCCGTCAGGTCGCGCAGGCGGGTCTCCGAGCGCATGCTCTCGGTAGCCTGCTCGAGGGCGTGGTCAAGCGGCGTACCGCTGTATTCTTCGACCACGTCGCCCTGCGGCCGCAGGACCAGAGCCGTGTCAGGCTGGATGATCAGCGTTTCGCCACTGTCGATGAAAGCCAGCACCACGATGTAGACAATCAGCAGGAACACGAGATTCAGCACCAGCTTACGGGCGCCGTCCACAAAGCGCCAAATAGCGCCAAAAACTCGGGAGAATACGGATCGTTGGGAAGTCATCGGGTCATCCTTGGGGTTCTGGCACCATTTTATGTGCCGCGTGAGGTCCACCACAACGGATAAAAGTCATGGACGCTGGGCCGGGGCTAACGCGCCCGGCAATCTCGCCAACATTGTGTGAAATCCACCAGAGTCGTGTTGCCGATTATCTTGAAGCTTGCTCCAGGTTGCTGTTTTTGATGTGTTTTACAAAATGGCACGAATACTGCATCTCCGTGATTGTCAACACCCATTCGAACACAGGAGTTCATCCATGAGTACCTTCTCTCGCCTTCGCTATGTCGTCGCGGCCAATGTCAACGCCCTCATCGAGAAAGCCGAGGACCCTGAAAAGCTCCTGCGGGCGCTGATCCGTGAAATGGAGGACGCCGGCGAAGAGGCGCGGATGGCCAGCGCCGAGCTGCTTGCGGAGCAACAGCGGCTGGTACGCGCCGAGGAACAGCTTGCCGGCGAGGTGTCGCAATGGCAGCAGCGCGCCGAAGCCGCGGTGGCGCAGGGCCGTGACGACCTGGCCCGGGACGCCCTCAAGGCGCGCGCTGATATCAAGGCCCGCCTGGAAGCGACGCGCGATGAGCAGAAGCACGTGGCCGAGCGAGTTACCCGCATGGAACAGGACATGGCGACGCTCAAGAGCAAACTGGCGGAGGCCAAAACAAAGTTGAAGGCTCTGCAGGTTCCACACCGGGCACGCCGCTCCGTGGCTGCCGGCGGCGAGCAGGCGACACCGGGCGAGCGCAAAGTCCGCCGCGCGATGGAGCGCTTCGACCACCTGCAGGCCCAGGTCGACAACCTGGAAGCCCGGGTCCGCTCCTATGACGTCGGCGGCCCTGCCGAATCCGTTTGGAAGGAACCCGGTTCCGGACAGGCAGATCCGGCGATCGAGGCGGAACTGGAGCAGATCAAGCAACGACTGGCCCCGGCGCGGCCGGCCGAATCACCGCAGACCGCTCCGAAGCAGCACGAAGCACAGGCGTGAAAACCGCACGCACAGATGGCGCGCTGCTCGCCGGTGTCTGTGCCGGCATTGCCCGGGCGCTGAACTGGAACGTCTGGGCGTTGCGCGCGCTGTTCGTCATTTTCCTGCTGCTCAAGACCCTTTGGGCTATCGTGGCCTACGCCGCGTTGGCACTGGCTTTCCAGCTGCTCGGCGGCGAATGGCCGGGAAGGCGCACATCCCGCAACGGCCTCCAGTCACCCGAACTCGCCGGCCGCAGTCAACGCATCGCCGAACTGGAACGGCGCTTCGAAGAACTCGATCGCCGGGATTGAAGCGTCCAGGACGCAAGCCTGGTCGCGATTCGCAGATGGCCTCCCAGGGGAGGTGTCGGGTACTCCGGTACAGGACCGTAGCGCGCCGGGAGCGCGCTTCGAGCGCCCAGGGATGGCCTGAGCGCGTCCTGGATCGGGGGTACCCGACACCTTCCCGCGAACCGGCCTCCGATCGCGACTGAAGTCGCTCCTAAGCCATGAAACCCTTGCTGGTGTGATTGAACCGCCGCAGCAACAGCACCGCTGCCACGCTGAGGCCGGCGATCATGCCGATCCACATGCCGGCAGGCCCCATCTCGCGCGCGAAGGTCAGGTGATAGCCCAAAGTCAGGCCCACGATCCAGAACGAAATCACCATGTAGACTACCGGCATGAGGGTGTCCTTGAAACCACGCAGCGCGCCCGAGGCCACCATCTGCAACCCATCGGGATATTGGAAAACGGCTGCGTAGAACAGCAGGCTGACTGCCAGCGGCGCAATGACCGAGTCATCCGTATAGAGCCGGACGATGGTCTCCGGAAACAGCAGCATGCAGACAGCGCCAACGGTCTGGATGACCAGGATGATCAGGATACCGATCAGCCCCGCATAGCGCGCCCCGGCCGGGTCGCCTCGGCCGACCGCGTTGCCGACGCGAATGGAGATGGCGCTCGAAAGGCCTACCGGGATCATGAACACCAGGGCGGCAAAATTGATGGCGATCAGGTGAGCCGCCGCCGGTACCGGACCGAGCCGCCCAATCAGCAATGCCGCCATCACGAACAGGCTGCCCTCGACGAAAATCGCCACCGCGATCGGTATACCCACTTTGAGCAGACCCCAGATTTCGCCCCAGTGCGGCTTTTCCAGGCGGGACATGAGTTCGAACGGTTCGTAGTGGCGATGGCTGCGGATGTAGAAGAACAGCATCAGGAACTGGAGCCAGATGACGATCGACGTCGCGTAACCCACGCCCACCGTGCCCATGGCGGGTATGCCGAATTTGCCGAACATCAACACGTAGTTCAGCGGTATGTTCAGCAAGGCGCCGGTGACACCGTACAGCATCGTCGGCCGGGTGTGCCCGGTGCCCTCGCTGAAGAAACGCAGCAGGAACACCAGGCACAGGCCCGGTGCGCCCCACGACATGGCCCGCAAGTATGCGGCGGCGGTCGGCACGATGACCGGATCGATCCGAAACGCCGTGAGCAGCGGTTCGCTGAAGTAGCACAGCAGAAAGTACGGTACCGCCAAAGTAACCGCGATCCAAAGGGCCTGCCGTGTCTGGGCCGCCGCCTCACGCCGCTTCGCAGCGCCGTCGAGTTGCGCCACACTCGGCTGTACAACCATCAGCGTGCCCAGCACGAACATCAGCATCGACGACCAGACCGCGCCGCCAATACCGAGTGCCGCCAGCGCGATCTCCCGGTTGGGCAGGCGGCCCGACATCACGGTGTCCACAAAATTCATGCTGAATACGGCAAGCTGCCCGATGATCACGGGCAGCGCCAAATGCAGCGTGCGCCGGATTTCGGCGAGGTGGTTTTTGCCTTTGGTTATACTGGACATCGGAAGGGGCCATTTTACAGGAGAGATGGGCTGAATGACGCAGACGGCTTTCGTTACGGGCGCCACCGGCTTTGTCGGCTCCCACGTGGCGCGCGAACTGCACCGGCGGGGTTGGGCGGTCCACGTGCTGGCGCGTCCCACCTCCTCGCTGGAAGACCTGTCAGACGTGCCAGTGACGGTGCACCTGGGGGACGTCGTCGACGCGGCATCGGTCGACGCGGCCATGCCGCCTGACGTGGACGGCGTATTCCACGTAGCGGCCAGCACCAATCTCTGGTCGAGGAACAACGCGGCGCAGTCGCGGATCAATCTCGACGGCACCCGCAACCTGCTGGATGCCGCGGAAGCGGCCGGGGCCCGGCGCTTCGTGCACACGTCGAGCTTTGTCGCGTGGGGATTCCTGGATCGAGAGTTCAACGAGGACAGCCCACGCACCGACGCCACTGACTGGATCAACTACGTGCGCACCAAGCACCTGTCCGAGCAAATGGTGCTGGACGCGGCTGCCGGCGGCAGAGTCGATGCCGTCATCCTCAATCCAGGCAACGTGCTGGGACCGGGTGACCGGCATAACTGGTCGCGCCTGTTCCGCATGGTCAACGACGGCTCCCTGCCCGGGGCGCCGCCCGGAGGCGGAAACTTCTGCGACGTCCGCGAGGTGGCGCGGGCGCATGTGCAGGCCTGGCATCGCGGGGCGACCGGGCAGCGCTACCTGCTCGGGGGCGAGTTCGCCAGCTATCTGCAGGTCATTGTTCTCGCCGGCGAGATGCTGGGCGCACCCGTACCGGGCAAACCGACGCCTTCCTGGATCCTCGCGGCGGTTGCCCGTGCGAAGAGCCTCCTGGCCGCCCTGACCGGCAAAAAGCCGGACTTGACCCCCGAGGAGGCGGCGATCATCACCCATGAAATCCGCTGCGACTCGGGCAGAGCGCAGCGCGAACTGGATTACCGCGCGATGCCACTGAGGGACATGGTGCTGGATACGATCGAATGGATGAGGGGGAAGGGCCT
>JAPHSB010000059.1 GCA_026193295.1 Lysobacterales bacterium | reverse complement strand
TTCCTGGTACCCAAGTTCCTGCTGGATGCAAACGGCGAACCGGGTGAGCGCAACGATGTTCAATGCGTCTCGCTGGAGCATAAACTCGGCATTCATGCCAGCCCGACGTGTGTGATGTCCTACGGCGACAAGGGCGGTGCGGTCGGCTACCTGGTCGGCGAAAAGCACCGCGGACTCATGGCGATGTTCACCATGATGAACGTCGCGCGGCAGTCGGTCGGCCTGCAAGGCCTGTCGGTGTCCTCACGCTCCTATCAGCAGGCGCTGGCCTGGTCCAAGGAGCGCTTGCAGGGTACCCGCAGCGACGGCAGCCGCTACCCCATCATCGAGTTCCCGGACGTGCGGCGCATGCTGATGCTGATGAAGGCGGGTATCGAGGCGATGCGCGCATTGGCCTATGTGGCAGCGGCCGAGATCGACCGCAGCCGCCTGGCTGGCGACCCGGCCATTGCGGCAAGACACTTTGCCCGGGTCGAGTTGTTCACGCCCATTGTCAAGGGCTGGCTGACCGAGATGTCGCAGGAGCTGACCTCTTACGGCATCCAGATTCACGGTGGCATGGGTTTTGTGGAGGAAACCGGCAGTGCACAGTTCTACCGCGACGCGCGGATCACGACGATCTACGAGGGCACCACCGGCATACAGGGTAATGACCTGGTGGGCCGCAAAACCCTGGCCAATGACGGAGCGGTACTGGCCGAGCTGCTGGCCGATATGGACGCGGTCGCCGCGGAGCTGTCCGCCCACGCGGAGCTGTCCGCCCTCGGGAGGTCGCTGGCGGAAGGCATCGAAGCGGCCCGCACGGCGCGCCAATGGGTGCTCGACCGGGCCCGCGAAGACCGCAACGTGGCCGGAGCTGCGAGCGTCAACTTCCTGATGCTACTCGGTTATGTCTGTGGCGGCTGGCTGATGGGGCAGTCCGCACTGAAGGCGTCGGCGCGGTTGGCGTCGGGCGGAGGCGATGCGTCATTCCTGAACGCCAAGCTGGTGACGGCACGTTTCTATTGCGAGCACCTGCTGCCGCGCGCCGGCGCCTGTCTGGCGATGATCGAGGCGGGGCCGGATAGCATGATGGCCCTGGCCGAGGACCAGTTCTAGGCAAAGCATCGGGGCGGTCACCTACAGACTGGTGTAGAGAATCAACGCGATCGAGATCGGCGCGACCCAGCGCAGCAGCCAGAACCAGATGCGGAATAAGGCGGGGTTCTTCATCTGCAGTTCCGCGCGGATCATGTCCGGTTTGATCAACCAGCCGACGAACACGGCCAGCAGCAGGCCGCTCAGGGGCATCATGATATTGGCGGTCAGGTAGTCGAGGATTTCAAAGTAGCCGAAATCGGCGAACTTCTCGAATGCCGCCAGCGGGCGCCAGGCGGACCACAGGTTGAACGAGAACACGGTTCCCAGCCCCAGTATGAATATCGACAGACAGACGATAGACGCGGCCATCCATCGGGGCAGGCCGGACCGCTCCTCCCACCACGCGATCATCGGTTCGACCACGCCGATAACCGATGTGATCGCGGCGAAGAAGAGCAGGATGAAAAACAGCGTGCCGAAGATGAGCCCGCCGGTGACGGACCCAAACGCGATAGGCAGGCTGACGAAAACCAGGCCCGGCCCCTCGGCCGGGTCGAGGCCATGGGCAAACACGACAGGAAAGATGGCCAGCCCGGCGATGATGGCCACGAGCGTGTCCGAACTCGCAATGATGATCGCCGACCGGGCAATGGAAATGCGCCTGGGCAGATAGGCGCCAAATCCCATCATCAGTCCCATGGCTACGCCGATGGAGAAAAAGGCCTGGCCCACGGCAACCAGCACTACGCGGCCATTGATGGCCTTAAGATCGAAGTCGAACATGAAGTGCAGGGCCCGTGGCATATCGCCCTCGAAGAAACCGTAAACCACCATGGCCAGCAGTAATGCGAACAGCGCCGGCATCAGTACCTTGACGGTGGCTTCGATCCCTTTCTGTAACCCCCGCGCCAGGATCAGTGTGCACACGCCCATGAAAATTCCGTGCCAGAGGATCATTTGTCCGGGGCTGGCCAACAGGTCATTGAACTGCGCGCCTACCGCCGCGGCATTCTGCCCGCTGAAGTCACCAGCCGCGTTTTTGAATATGTAGGCGATGGCCCAGCCGGAGATCACGCTGTAGTAGGTGCCGATCAGGTAGGCGGCCAGCATGCCGAACCAGCCGACTACTGACCAGCGCCTCGTGCGCTGCTGGCTGGAAGCGACATTGGCCATCGCGTTGGGTGGGCTTTGCCGACCCCAGCGCCCCACGGCGACTTCGGCGATCAGGATCGGGGTGACTACGAAAAACACGGCCAGCAAATAGACCAGCACGAAGGCGCCGCCGCCGTTCTGCCCGGTGATGTAAGGAAACTTCCAGATGTTGCCGAGACCGACTGCAGCGCCGATGGCTGCCAGCAGGAACGTCAAACGGGAAGACCAGTTTTCGTGCTCTTTGTGAATGATCGCCATGGCTTGTTTGTCCGACTTATTCGTTCAATGCTGCAAAACGATGGTTCGATGACCGTTTTCGAAGACCCGGTGCTGAGCGTGCCAGCGCACGGCCCGGTTCAGCACGGTGCTTTCCACGTCCTGGCCGAGCCGCTCCAGTTCCCGGGGCTTCATCGAATGGTCCACCCGGACTACGTCCTGCTCGATGATGGGGCCTTCGTCCAGGTCCGTGGTGACGTAGTGGGCCGTTGCGCCAATCAGCTTCACGCCGCGGTCGTAGGCCTGGTAATAGGGCCTGGCTCCCTTGAAGCCCGGCAGGAAGGAGTGGTGAATGTTGATCGCGCGACCGGCCAGGGTTTCGCAAGCGTGCGGCGTCAGGATCTGCATGTAACGGGCCAGGACCAGCAACTCGGAGCGCGTTTCCTCGAACAGGGCGAGGATCCTGGCCTCCTGTTGCGGCTTCTTGCCGCTTTCGATCGGAAAATGATGGTAGGGCAACTCATACCACTCGGCCAGTTCCCGCTGGTCGTCGTGGTTGGAGACGATACCGGTGATCTCGATCGGCAGGTGGCCGTCCCACCAGTGATGCAGCAGTTGGTTGATGCAGTGGCTTTGTTTCGAGACGGCAATCAGGGTCCGGACTTTCTGGCCGGACGGGTGGAACGCGTAGCGCATGCCAAAACGCCGCGCCACCGTGTCTTTGTATTGCTCGGCCATGGCGGCGAGATCCTGTTCCGAGCGGGCGTCGTCTTCGAACTCGACGCGGACGAAGGATTTCTGCGCCTCGTCGTCGACGAAATGGGACATCTCCGTGATCAGCGCGCCGCGTTCGGCCAGGAAACCGGTAACGGCGGCGACAATGCCGACGGTGTCGGTGCAACTCGACTTCAGTACATAGCTCGGGCGACTCATTGGGTTACTCCGGATACTTGGGCTAATTCGTTGGCGTGCGGCGCCGAGGCTTGCAGCAGCGACCACAGGTAGGCGGCGATGCTGCGGTCGGCTATGAGGTCGAATGACCAGTCGTCGCCAGCAGGCCTGTGATAGTGAATGGTCACCGCGACCTCGCCGAGGCGGGTCCGCGCGCAGTGCCGGCCTTGTCTCGTCCCGGCAGGAAAGTCGAGGCAGCTGAGCTTGGCCAGTAGCCAGGGAGCGGCAGCTCCGGTGAGTCGCAGGACCACGAGCCCAT
>JAPHSB010000098.1 GCA_026193295.1 Lysobacterales bacterium | reverse complement strand
CTCAATGCCTCTTCTGGTTCCCCCGGCTGTTTACGCGATTCGGGTTTTGGCCTGGGCCGCGGTCCTGCCGGCCGACGCCCTGCGCCATACCCCGGTTTGTCTGCGGGCGGTCGGGTGCGGCGCGCATCTGGCGCTGTTCAGGTGCCCGGGCAGGGGCTGCGTTTTGTGGGGGCCGCGGCGTGCGCTGCCGTTGCGCTACTGTGCTGGAGCGTTGTGGCTGTTGCGGCATGGCACGCGTTTCGGTCGGAACCGGCTGCAGTCGGTGCTTGGTCTTGCTGCGGGCCGGCTGCGGTGCGCGGTCAGCCGAGGTGCGGCGGTATTGCGCCGAGCCACCCGGTACGGTCGCAGGCTGCGTTGTCTGACGTCGATCCTGGCGCTTATTCGCAATGGTGCGGGGCGGACGGCTTGGCGCCTCCTTTGCTGGCTTGACTGGCCGACTCATGGCTTGATCCTTGGCCTGCTGGGCATTTCTGCGCCCGGCGTTGGGCGGGGCGAGCCGCTGGCTTGGCTGGTTTCGCTTCTGCGCCGGCGTGGTCGCCCTGGCGCCGCGTTCCTGCGCTGTCTGCAACCGGGGCTGGGCCTTGGCTTTGCGATAGACCTTGCCGCTGCTGTCGGCCACCATCAGGCTGCGCGCGGCGGCCTGGTTGGTGTCGCGAACCTGGGCCTTGAGGCGCAGGTCCGCGGGTGTGACACGGTCGTTGCGATTGCGCCCACCGGTTACGTCTCCGCTGCGCTGCGGGTTGCGATAAGCCTGGCCATCGGCGAAGGCGCCGTTGCGTCCCGCGCCGCCTTGGCCGGGCTGCGGGCGCTGGTGGCGGTCGCGTGTATCGGTTACACGGGCCCGCTGACCGGGGTCGCGGTACAGGTTTTCGTTGCGGCCGCGGTAACCGTCGCGGTATGCCCGGTGACGGGGTTGCGGGTGGCGGTCATGTGCGTAGCGGTGGTGACCATAGGGCGTCGGCCGGGGACGGTAACCCCGCGGCCCCCAGTAACCGTAGTGGCGGTGATGCCAGGGGTAAGGCTGATGCCAGTAGCCGCCACTCCAGTAGCTGGCATAGAACGGACCCCAGCCCCAGCCCCAGTTCCAGCTCAGGCCGAAGCCCCAGCCGCTCCAGGGGTTGTAACTGACGTGGAAACCCCAGGTGCTGGGACGCGGATAATAGTAGTAGGGGGAGACCCAGGGCCGATAGTACCAGCCGGTCCCGTACACCACGGTGCCGTGGTACACGTAACTGCCGAGGTAACCCGGCGTATAGCCGACATAGACCACATCCGGCGTGCTGTCATAAATGTACACGTACTTGACGTGGTAGACGGGTGAAGTCGGTGCGATCCGGCTGACGGATTGCGGCCGCCAGGCCGATACCTGCCAAGGGCCGTTGGGGTTGTCGGACACGTACCAGACGCCGTCCTCGACCAGGTAGTACTGGCGGTCCGATTGAAGCACCGTGGCGCCGGTGTTGGCCGCGTATTCCAGGTCGGTGCCGTCCACCGGCCGGAAGTCGGGTTCACCGTCATAGCTGACGTCGACCTCGGCCGGGCCGCGTGCCACGGCGGCCGTTTGCGGCACCTGGGCCTCCAGCGCGGCCTCGGTGGCTTCCTCCGTGCCGGCGACATGTACGCGGGCGTCCGCCTGGCTGGAGTTGCGGGGGATTTCGGCGAAGGCCGGTGGCAGTTGGTCGGCTGCCCGGTAAGTCCACGGTCCCTCCAGTGAAGCGGCCTGGTACCAGCGGCCGGCCAGCACGATGTAAAACTGCTGCGAGCCGACGTGCATGAACACGTCGTCGTCCGAGTTCTTAAGCACCAGCAGATCGTCCACCAGGGGTACGAACGCGGCGGGCCCCTCGGTGACGATCAGTTCCGTGGGACGCGTGGCGACGATGATTTCCGGTGCATTCGCCGCGGTCACCGGCTCAGCCGGCGCCCCGGCTGACGCGGTGTCCTCATCCGGCTTGACCATGGCCGCAATCCCTTGCGGGGGAGCGGCTTCGAAGCGGTACGGACCGGTGGCCCGGTCGGCGCGGAACCAAACGTCGTTGGCCACGTTGAGGTAATAATGCATGCCATCCGAAAGCAACGGATAGGGCGTATTGATCACCGCCTGGTACGGGCTGTTCTCGACATCACGCAGTACCGGATCACCGTCGAGCGTGACCAGCAGCGCAGGATGATCGCGATACACGATCTGCGGCGGCGCCGTGTTCAACTGCTGCAGCGACTCCTGTTCCGCGGCTGCGCTCTGCAGGCCCGCTTCGAGTTGGTCCAGCGAGAAGTCGAGGTTCCAGCCGGGCGACTGAGCTGCGAGGGCAGTCGCCAGCTTATCCTGCAACTCGTCCGTCCCATCCGGGAACCGGGTTTGCGTGAGCTTCAGAGCGGTTGGCTGAACTATGCGATTCTTGCGGTCGATGGTGACACTGGATTCCAACCAACCCGCTCCGAACACGGGTTCCGCATCGGCCGTGGACCGATAGGCCAGGGCAGCGCGATAGCGAACGGTGTTGCCTGAGATGCCGTCCACCTGCAGCGGGTAGATCGTCACCAGGCCGTCGTCCACGGGCAGCGTACGCGGCCAGCCGTCGTCTTGCGCCAGTGCCGAGGACAGGCCCAGCGCCAGGGCGCACGCCAAACATATGCCTTGCCAGTATCTGTTCATGTCCAGGTCCTTCCCGGCCAACTACCGGGGCTTCCGCGATACGCGGCAGCCCGCATTTGGACTGCTACGATTGAACTATAAACAGAGTTGGCTGAACGTACGGTGAATGCGCAATTGCAGGCACATTCGGGCATCGCTGCCGGCATTCGGGTTATAGTCGACGCCACCTGCGTGAAAACAAGAACAACGCTGGAGGCTTCATGACAACCTGGTTTCGCCGTTTTCTCCTCCCCGGGTTCGTATTCCAGTCCATGTGCATCGCCGGTGGCTACGGTACCGGGCGCGAGTTGGTGGAGTTTTTCCTGCTGTTCGGTCCGGCCGGCGGATTGCTGGGGATGCTGCCCGCCACCTTCATCGTCAGTGCCGGCTGCATCGTGGCTTTCGAGCTGGCCCGGATGACCCGGACT
>JAPHSB010000495.1 GCA_026193295.1 Lysobacterales bacterium | reverse complement strand
GGCCGTCGATCTCGACCTCGGCGAACCGGGCATTGGTGCCGCCGATGTCCGCGGCCAGGATTTTCAAAGCGCTCATGTCATCAACTCCAGCGACTCGCAGGCCTACCAGAGTCTCACGCGCTGTTCGGGCGGCAGCCACATGCCGTCACCCGCCTGGGTGCCGAAGGCTTCGTGAAAGGCGTCGATATTCCGGTACGGCCCGATCACCCGGTATTTCAGCGGCGAGTGCGGGTCCGACGCCAGCCGGCTGACGATCGACTCGTCGCGATACTTGCCCTTGCGCGACATGGCGTAACCGATGAAGAAGCGTTGCGGCCCGGTGAAACCGTCGATGACCGGGGGCTCGGCCCCGTTCAGGCTGCGGATGTAGGCGCGGTAGGCCATGGCCACGCCGGACAGGTCGCCGATGTTCTCGCCCAGGGTCAGCTCGCCATTGATGTGCATGCCCGCGATCGGCTCGAAGGCATTGAACTGCTCGACCAGCGCCCGCGTGCGCGCATTGAACGCATTGCGGTCGGCCTCGGTCCACCAGTCGGCGAGGTTGCCGTCGCCGTCGAACTTGCTGCCCTTGTCGTCGAAGCCGTGGCTGATCTCGTGTCCGATTACGCCGCCGGCGGAGCCATAGTTGATAGCGTCATCCGCGTTGAGCTGGAACAGCGGCGGCTGCAGGCGCGCGGCGGGGAACACGATCTCGTTCTGCACCGGGTTGTAGTAGGCGTTGACCGTTTGCGGGGTCATGTACCACTCACTGCGGTCCACCGGCTGGCCCAGCTTGTCCAGGTTGCGCTGGTAGTCCCAGGCGAAGGACCGGCGTGCATTGCCGAAGTGATCGCCGGCCACGATCTGCAGCGCCGAGTAATCCTTCCACTGGTCGGGGTAGCCGACTTTGGCCGTGAACTTCGACAGCTTCTCCCTCGCCTTCGCACGGGCGGCTTCGGTCATCCAGTCGAGGTCCTGCAGGCTGTCGTCCAGGGTCGCGATAACGTTGCCGACCAGTTCTTCCATCCTGGCCTTGGCTTCTGGCGGAAAATACTCGGCGACGTAAAGCTTGCCCAAGGCTTCGCCGACCATCCGGTTGACCATGCTGATGCCGCGCTTCCAGCGCGGGCGCTCCTCCTCCTGGCCGCTGAGTACGCGGTTGCGATAGTCGAAACGGATGGCGGCCGTGGCTTCGTCCAGGTGCGCGGCCGCGGCGTCCAGCATGCGGAAGGCGAGGTAGTGCTTCCAGCTGTTCAGCGGCTGCTCGGCGAGCAGTTTGTCCAGGGTTTCGAAATAACTGGGCTGCTGAACCACGAGTTGTGCTTCGCCGGCGATGCCGAGGACCTTGCGTGTCACGTCCCAGTCGAGATTCACACCCAGCTGCCCGAGGTCCGCGACCGGGTAGGGATTGTAGATCAGCTCCGGGTCGCGGTTGCGGACGGCGTCCCACTGGGCCTCGGCAATGGCCGCCTCCAGCGCGTAAACCTTGGCCCCCGCGGCATTGGCCGTCGTTGGCGGCATGCCCGCGCGGGCCAATAGCCTGCTGACATAGCGGGGCAGTTCCTCTCGGGCCCTGGCAAAGTTCTCGTTGTCCAACTGGAGGTAATAATCCCGGTTGGGCATGGTGATGCCGCTCTGGCTGAGGTAGACCGTGTAACGCGAAGAATCCTTCAGGTCCGGGTCGATCTCCAGCTCGTAGGGCACTTCGACGCCCTGCCGGTAGAGCTCCGCGATGGTGCGGACCAGGTCGGCGCGGGACTGGATCGCCGCGATTTTTTCCAGGTCGCCGCGGACCGGGTCCAGCCCGAGCGCGTTGACTGCGTCTATATCCATCCAGCTGCGGTAGATATCGCCCACCTGCTGTGATTCAGTGCCGGGCTCGCCGGAGTTGGCCGCGGCCTGCTCGATGATCTGGCGCAGCGCGATCTCCGCGTTCTCGTGGACCTGGTGGTAGACGGTGTAACCGGAATAGATCTCCGGAATGTCGGTACGGTCCAGCCAGCCGCCGTTTGCGAACTGGTAGAAGTCTTCCTGCGGCCGGGTCGCGCGGTCGAGGGCTTCGAGATCGACCCCCGACAGGGGCATGGCAGGCATCAGGTCATCGCTGATCAAAGCAGTGCCGATGACGCTGTCGTTATTGTTTACCAGGGTTGGCCCGGCCTGGCGCTCATAGTAGTGGCCCACGGCGCCCATGATGGCGACCAGCATCAGGATGAACAGACTTCTTAGCATTGATACCGCTCCGGCAGGTCGACTCCGGCGGGAGCTGCCCCTTCGTGAAAGATCGGATTGTCGCACAAAACGACGGTTCGGCTAAGGGCGGAGCGGGACTACTTGAGGGTCGGGCGTGGTAACAGACCAGGCAGGGCGGCGGACAGTGCGGCAGCGTCACCGTCCAGGGTGCCCGGCGCGGCCAGGCCGAGGATGGACAACAGCAGGGGATAAACGTCGGTCACGTGCAGCGGCCCGGTGCGTGTCCCTGGTGGGATGCCCGGCCCCATGACGTAAAAAATGCCGCTCATTTCAGGCATGTCAGGGGCCCAGCCGTGGTCGCCCGGGGTGATCTTGTGCCGCTTCGAGGCGGACGAAATCACCGCGCAGCCGGGATCGGCCTGCACCAGAAGGTCTGGATAGCGGGGCGAGGCTGTAACCTGCCAATCGGCCGGCGCCTCCTCCGGCAGCATGGCGCGCCCGCAATCCCAGCGGGCATTGATGGCGTCCCGGGTTGTTGCCGGCCGGCTCTCATCGCCCGTTTCGAAATAGATCCAGGCATAGGGTCCGCCCTCGACGACGCGGGTGCCGTCCAGGTCGACGATCTTGTCCAAAACCAGCGGTTCCCGATCCGGTCGATACGGTGCAATGCCGTGGTCCGATACGAGGACCACGTAGACCTGGTCGCCGTGCGGCAGGGCTGCGATGCCCTCGAGCAAGCGCCCTACCTGGCGGTCGACCCGGTGGATGGCCGCCAGGCTTTCCGCCGAGCCCGGGCCGTACCAGTGCGTGCTGTCGTCGACATCCTCGAAGTACAGCGTAACCAGGTGCGGCCGGGTTGCCGGGGGCTCGACCAGCCAGTCCAGGACCTGCTGCACGCGGTCCTCGCCGCTGATGTCTGCGTCGAAAGCATTCCAGTGCGTGGGCCGGATGCCGGCGACGTCGGCCTCGGTGCCGACGAAAAAGTAAGCGGCTGTGCGCAGTCCGGCGCGTTCCGCTGTGACCCAGATCGGTTCGGCCAGGTACCAGGTACCGTCCTGCACGGTTGACCGGTCCTTGTAGAAGTACCAGCGATCCCGGGCCGCGCTGGGAAATTCATTAGCTACCAGGCCGTGCCGCGGCGGCAGCAGGCCGGTGGCGATGGAGTAGTGATTGGGAAAGGTCAGGGTTGGAAAAGCCGGCCGCAGCGCCTGGGCCTGCAGGCCGCGCTGACCGATGGAGGCGATGTGGGTGGCACCGTAGCGCTCGGCGAAATCCCAGCGGAAGCCATCGATCGACACCAGCACCAGGTAGGGCTTGTCGCGCTGGTCGGGCGCATTCTCGGCGGCGGCCGAAGCGCTGTCCGCCGACAGCGACGCGGGAAGCAGCAGGCAGGCGGTCAGCAGCGCACTGGCCGGCAACACACGGGCCAGCAACGCGGGCAACGCCCAGGGCCTGCGAGCCTGCTGTCTCTTGGGGGCAATCATCAGTCTGATTCTACGCTTCTGGCGCAGCGTGAAAAGGCTCTACCTGGTGACCCGTCCGGCCATCGGCACCTGGCAGACGTCGAGCGCCTGCGGCGGTTGGTGATGGAAAAAGCGCTGCTTGCGCTCGCGGCGGTCGCGCAACAGGTCGGCGAAGCCGGGGCTGCTGGTGTCCATGACGTAGCTGGCTCCGCGCTCCTCGTCCGCAATATCGCTGCCCAACCGCATGCTGCGGATCCGGCTGGTGGCGAGGTCGTCGCGGATGATGCCGTTGTCGGTGGCCGGGCCCCGCCGGATTCTCTGCACGGCTTCCATGCCATGGATGACGCGTCCGAAGACGTTCATGTTGCGGTCGAGATAGCGGGGCGCCTGGCCGATCACGATGTAGAAGTCCGTGCGGCTCGAGTCCGGGTCTTCGTTGCGGGCCATGGCGACGATGCCGGGGCAGTGGGTCAGCCAGACCTTGTCCTCGGCCGGGGCGCGGCCCACGGCGAAGCCATCGATGAAGCCGGTTTCGGGCGCGAACAGGTCCGGCTTCTGGACCGGGGTGTAGGGAAACTCCGCCGACCATTCGCGCTCGAACTCGGCCTTGATCAGCGGCACGTCGCTGAGCTCGCCCAGGTCGCTGCCGTCGCCACCCTGGGCCACGAAACCGTCGATCACGCGGTAAAAACCGAGGCCGTCGTAGAAATGGTCCTGCACCAGCCGGCGAAACTGCTTGACCGTTTTCGGCGCGAACAGCGGCGTCAGCTCGATGATCACCGGGCCCTCGGTGAGCTCCATGAATACGAGATTGTCCGGATCGACCTGGCGCCAGGT
>JAPHSB010000020.1 GCA_026193295.1 Lysobacterales bacterium | reverse complement strand
GGCGGCGGGGGCGGCGGGGGCGGCGGGGGCTGGTAAGCGCTTTTGCGGACCCGAATCAGTCGGGAAAAGCCACCAGGATTTTCGCGAAGCGGGGATGCTCGCGCACGCTGTCCAGGTCGGAGTCGTGCAGCAACCACTCGCGGTTGACACTACCGACTTTCAGGTAGCAGTTTTCCAGGCAATCCAGCGACCGTTCGACCTCGCCGGCCAGCGCATAGAAGCAGGCGGCATTGTAGTTGACGATGGAGTCCATCGGTGCTCTTTGCAATGAAGCCCTCATCCAGCGTTCCGCCTCTTCCCGCTCACCCAGGCGCAATAGCGCGAACGCACCCAAATTGGAGGCGCGATTGTCGTCCGGGTTGAGTTCCAGCACGGCCCGCGCGCGCTCGATGCCCTTGCGGGCCACTTCCAGTTCATGCTTGTTGTCGCCCAGGCTATGGTAGAGCTGCGCCTGCAGCAGGACACTCTGGTAATCATCCGGACGCACCTGCGCGGCGCGTTGTAACAGCTTCAATGCCCGTTCGAGATCCCCTTCGTGCACCTTCGTGCGGCCGAAAAAGTACCAGGCATCGAAGCTCTCCGGGTCGAGCTCGATGGCTTTTTCGAACTCGGCCTCGGCTTTCGCATAATCCTGCACCATGCACTGGGCAAAACCGGCGGAGACATGAGATTCCGCCAGGTCCGGCGCCAGTTCGAGAGCCCGGTTGCTGGTGCGCAGCGCTTCCTCCCGGTTCACGTCGGTGGCATTGAAGTACAGGTGCTCGAAACCGTAGGTGTAGGCCAGCCCGGCCCAGGCGCGTCCAAATTGGGGATCCACTTCCAACGCCCGCAGGAACATCTGCCGCGCATACACCGTGTCCTGGAGGTTCTGCCGGGCGAAATAGCTCAGGCCGCGCAGGAACAGGTCATAGGCCCGGGGATCAACCGGTTGCTGCTCACTGGGCGTTTTCCGTTTCAGGGTGACGCTGAGCGCGTTGGCGATGGAATCGGCAATCTCCTCCTGGATCTCGAAAATGTCCTCCAGCCGGCGATCGTACTGTTGTGACCACAGGTGATAGCCGTCGCCGGTCTTGACCAACTGCGCCGTAATCCGCAGTCGATCACCGGATTTGCGCACGCTGCCCTCCAGCACGGTCTGCACCTTCAGCTTCCGGCCTATCTCCCTGACGTCGGAACCCTTGCTGCCAAAGCGGAAAGCCGTCACCCGGGAGGCGACCCGCAGATTGGCGACCTTGCACAGGGAGTTCAGGATTTCCTCGGCGATGCCTTCGCAAAAATATACCTGGTCGCCATGCTCGCTCAGGTCATTGAACGGCAGGACAGCGATCGATGGGGCGGACTGATCCAGTTCAGGCGGGTCTTCGTCGGCGTCCGGTTTCAGGCCCGCGGAATCCTTGCGGATGCCCTCCGGCGTGACTTCGAACGCCCAGGCCAGCACCAGCGCGATCGGGAAACCCAGCAAAACAATGGCGATCAACAGGGTCAGCGTCCAGAGCGGCAGGCCCAACGCCTCGAAAGTGACCTCGCCCACCTGCATCATGATCCAGCCCACGACGATGTAAGCGATCCCGACACGGATGACCTTGCGGTCTTTCAGCTGCTGCAGGAAACGCTTGATGGGATTTTCGTTCACGGTTTTGTTCCTTCGCCCAGTTTAGCAGAGACCGTGCCAGCCCAACTGACCCGGATCTATCCCGGCCGGCTTGATCGAACCCACTTTACTGTATATATTTACAGTAACCTGAACCAACCCTGCGCTGGTGCACGAAATGACCGAAAAAACGCTCACTCCAAGGCAAAAGCAAATTCTTAAGTTTATTTCAGAATTTATTGAAAAACATAAATTTCCTCCAACCAGATCTGAACTGGCAACGCACTTCGGCTTTCGTTCGCCCAATGCGGCCGAAACGCATCTCAGGGCGCTGCAGGCCAAATCCATGATCGGTATCGAGCGCGGCGCGGCGCGCGGGATCACCCTGCTGCCGCTGGCTGCTAACGAACTGCCCGCCTCGGCCAACCTGCCGTTGCCGCTGATCGGCCGCGTGGCCGCCGGCAGCCCGATCCTGGCGCAGGAAAACATCGAGGATGCATACCGCGTGGACCCGGCCCTGTTCCCGCAGAAACCCCACTACCTGCTGCGGGTGCAGGGCATGAGCATGCAGGACGCCGGTATCTTCGACGGCGATCTGCTGGCAGTGCACCGCACCCCGGAAGCCCGCAACGGACAGATCGTCGTCGCCCGCGTCGATGACGAGGTCACCGTGAAACGCTTCCGCCGCCGCGGTTTCCGGGTCCAGCTGCTCCCCGAAAACATCGACTTCGAACCCATCGAGATCGACCTGCGCCGCCAGGACCTGGTCATCGAAGGCCTCGGCGTCGGCGTGATCCGCCCAAAGCTGTGACCATGGGAACACCTGTGGCAGCGGTTGCAGGAGCGGCTTTAGCCGCGATTATGGCTCCTCGAAACCTGTCAGGGAGGTGTCGGGTACCCCCATGCAGGACCGTAGCCCGCCGGGAGCGGGCTTCGAGCGCCCAGGGATGGCTCGAGCGCGTCCTGCATGGGGGTACCCGACACCTCCCCCTTTGGACATCCGCCCGAATCGCGGCTAAAGCCGCTCCTGCAAATGACCCATAAGCCCGCCATTGATGCATTGCTGAACGCCACGCCGCGGCTGTGGCAAGGCCGCCAGTGCAGCCGGGGCCAGCCGGCCCTGCCCACCGGGCATGTGCGGCTGGATGCACGCCTGCCCGGCAAGGGCTGGCCGCTGGGCGCAGTAACCGAATTGATTTGCGGACAGCCCGGCCTGGGCGAATTCGGCCTGCTGTTCCCGGCATTGGCGGACATCGGCGAACAAGGCCAGTGGGTGGTGTTGGTGGATCCTCCGTGGATACCCTACCCTGCCGCACTGCAGGCCCACCGCCTGCAGCTCGGACGCCTGCTGCTGGTGCGCACCCGCAACGAAAAAGAATCCTTGTGGGCCTGCGAGCAGGCGCTGTGCAGCGGCCGCGGCGGCGCCGTGCTGGCCTGGCCCGAGCGCATTGCTTTTGCCCGCCTGCGGCGTTTGCAACTCGCCGCCGAGGCCAACGCCAAGCTGGCCTTCCTGTTCCGGCCTGAAAATGCGCTACAGGAATCGTCGCCGGCGGCCCTGCGCCTGCAACTGGAACCCGGCGGCCAGCAGGGCACCCGGGTCAACGTGATCAAATGCCGCGGCAACCGGCCGGCCGAACCGGTGTGGATTCCGCAACCTTTCTCAGCTTATGCGAACCCAACCCATCAGACTCCGGAGCATGCTTTGGCTTGCCCTTCGACTTCCGCACCTGGCCCTCGACCTGTTCACCCGGGGCCAGGGCAGCAACAGGACCCCGATCGCCCTCAGCGCTACCATTGAGCGGCGCGAGCAGGTCGTCGACTGCAACCCGGCAGCCCTGGCCGGCGGAATCAGGCCCGGCATGCCGGTGACGGCGGCGCTGGGCCTGCGTGACGATCTGCAGGTCGTGGGGCGTGACATGGAAGCGGAGCAGCAAGCCCTGCAGCGCCTGGCCGCCTGGTGCTACCAGTACAGCAGCCAGGTATGCGTTCCGGGTGACCGGCCGGGGCTGTTCCTGGAGGTGGAGGCCAGCGAACGCCTGTTCGGGCAGCCGCGGCAACTGGCGCAACGCCTGCAACAGGAGCTGGGCCGGCTTGGCTATCACGCCATGGCCGGCTCCGCCCCCACCCTGGAAGCCGCCTGGCTGGCCGTGCACGAAGCCGCGCACCTCGCGGAGACAGGCGCCATACGCCGGCAACTCGGTCCGTTGCCGCTGGCCCGCCTGCAGCTGGAGCCTGCGCAGATCACTGCCATGGAGCGCATGGGTTTTCGCCAGCTGCGCGACCTGTTGCGGCTGCCGCGCAAGGCGTTGACCCGGCGTTTTGGCCCGGCCCTGCCGGATTACCTGGAGCGCCTGCTGGGCGTCCGGCCCGATCCACGCAAGCTGTACCAGCCGCCGGAGACCTTTTCCGCACGGCTGGAGCTACCGGCGGAAATCCACGCCAGCCAGGCGCTGCTGTTTCCCCTGAGGCGCCTGCTGGAGGAACTCTGCGGCGTGCTGCGCGGCGGCGACACCGCGGCGCAGGCCGTGTGCATTACGCTCAGCCACGAAGACGCCGACGACAGCGCGTTGGAACTGGGCCTGCAATCCCCGACCCAGGATTCCGCCCGCCTGCTGACGGTGCTGCGCGAACGCCTGGAACGCCTGCGCCTGCCCGGGCCGGTGCGCGCGATTCGCCTGGATGCGCCGCGACTGCTGAAATTCAACGCCGGCCAGCACACCCTGTTGCGGGATACGCCCGCGGAACGGCGGCAGGACATCGAACAACTGGCCGAACGCCTGCAGGCCCGCCTCGGCCCCGGCGCGGTCGCCGGCCTCACCGGGGTGGAGGACCACCGACCGGAATACAGCTGGCGCACCCGCGCGCTGGGCGAGCCGCCCCGCTGCACCGCACTCGCCCACCGCCCCGCCTGGCTGCTGCCGAAACCGCGGCGCTGCGCAATTGAAAATTACGAGATCCTGGCCGGCCCCGAGCGTATCGAGAGCGGCTGGTGGGACGGCCGCGACTGCCGCCGCGACTACTTCATCGTGCGCGACGCCCACGGCAGCACCTTGTGGGCCTACCACGAATACAAGCCTCGCCGCGGCTGGTACCTGCAGGGCATTTTCGCCTGACCAGGCTGTGCTATCCTCGCGCCATGGAACCGCAGGTATGTGGGCGCAACCGGGCAGAATGGCGCGCCTGGCTACAGGACCACCACGCCTCCACCGGCGAGGCCTGGCTGGTGTTTACAAGAAGCCGGGAATGAAATAGCCGTGACTCGACGCAGCATGTTGTCCGTACTGGAACTGAAAATGTCCCCGGTGATGATGACGATCCTGCTCGCCGTGTTGATGTGGTTCCTGGCCCGCTCCACGCCTGCCTATGCGATCACGCCGTGGC
>JAPHSB010000368.1 GCA_026193295.1 Lysobacterales bacterium | reverse complement strand
GGTGCACAAGAGGAAGCAGTGATCGATCCGGCCAAGTCCGCGACGTGGCTGGAAGCCGCGAGCCAGAACCTGGAATCCGAGTTGGGCGCGCCGACCGAGGCGGAGATCGTCAAGGCCGCGCACTCCGCCAAGCGTGGCGGCAGTAACGTGGCCCTGGCCATCTGGCTCGGCATCGCGCTGGACGGCATTCCGGAATCCCTCATCATCGGCGGCTCCATGGAAGGGGCCACCGTCAGCCTGGCGCTGATCGGCGGCCTGTTCCTGGCCAATTTCCCGGAGAGCATGTCCAGCGCCGTGGTGATGAAGAAGCAGGGCAGTTCCAGCCTGTTCATCATGGGCATGTGGGTCTCGCTGATGATCATGACAGCGGTTGGGGCCGCCTACGGCAACCTGCTCATCGCAGATGCGCCGCCCCACTTGCACGGCCTGCTCGAGGGCATGGCCGCCGGCGCCATGCTGGCGATGATCGCCCAGACCATGTTGCCAGAGGCGTATGATCACGGTGGCTGGCTGACCGGCCTGATGACCGTGACCGGTTTCCTTTCCGCGATCTGGATGGGGATGCTGGCGATCTAGCGGCAGGCCCGGTAGAACACCCACCCCAACACGAACCAGGCGCCGACCAGCCCCCATTCGACCGGCCACAGCAATGCCGATGGGCTGCCGGGCAGGTACAGCATCAGCAGGCCCAAACTGCCCAGCAGGGCCAGCCAGCCAATCGGAACCCCGTGCTTCAGGCGGAAGGGACGCGGCATGTCCGGCTGGTTTTTCCGCAGCTGCAGAAACGAGACGGCGACCAGCGTGTAGGCGATCACCACCGCGAAACTGCCGGCATCGACGATCCATACCAGCAACACCCGCCCAAACAGCGGGGCCGCCATCGACAGCAGGCCGATCGCCAGGATGGCGTTGTGGGGTGTGCGGTATTTCGGATGCAGGCGGCCAAGCCAGGCGGGCAGCATGCCGTGCTGTGCCATCGCGTACACGGCCCGGCTGCCGCCGACCAGGAAGGCATTCCAGCTGGTGATGATGCCGCCCACGCCACCCAGCACCAGCAGGTTGGCGCCCACCGGTCCCCAGGCCGTACCGGCCGCGTCGGCGGTGACCAGTTGTCCGCCGAGCCCGGCGGCCGGTACCAGCAATGCAACGGCCAGAATGATCAGGACATACCAGGCCAGCGCCATCGCGATCGACCCCAGCAGCACGCGCCCGATGGAGCGGGCGGGCAGGTGGATCTCCTCGGCCGCCTGCGGGATCACGTCGAAACCGACGAACATGAACGGCGCCATGACCGCCACCGAGAAGACGCCAGCCAGACCCTGGCTGAACAGCGGCTGCAGGTTACCCCCCGAACCCTTCAGCAGGGCACCGCTCAACAGCATGGCGCCGGCCACCAGAATCAGCACGGAGACCGTGGCCTGCACGACTGCGGATGACTTGACGCCGAGGTAGTTGATGAACGTGACCAGCGCGGCACCAGCAATGCCCACGGCTACCCAGCTCAGGTAAACATCCCAGCCGGCGATGCTCCACAGGTAGCCGGCCTCGTAGTCCGGAAACCAGTAGTCGATCACGGTGGGTAACGCGACGGCCTCGAAGGCGCACACGGACACGTAAACGAAGACGATCGCCCAGGTGCAGACGAATGACCATGAGTGGCCCAGGGCCTGCAACGAATATTCGTGTTCACCCCCAACTACTGGCATGGCAGAGGCCAGTTCGGCGTAGAGCAGCCCGATCAGCATGATGGGCACGCCCGCCAGCACGAAGCCGAGCATGGCCCCCACGCTGCCGCCGTTGCTGACCCACACGCCGGACAGGATCACCCAGCTCCACCCCACCATCGCGCCAAACGACAACGCCAGCGTATCTTTCAGGTCGAGAACACGCTTCAGATCATGTCCGGATTTCGTCATGACCGCTATGCTAGCACCAGTTACTGTTGGAGGGCCTGAGATACTATGAGCGAGTACCAGTGCATCGTAATGGGCGCCGCCGGACGCGACTTCCACGTTTTCCTGTCATTCCTGCGCGGCAATCAGCAATTTCGCGTCAAGGCGTTTACCGCGACCCAGATACCTTTCATCGACCAGCGCAGCTTTCCGCAGTCCCTGGCGGGCCCCGGGTACGATAGCGACATTCCTATCTACGATGAGTCCGAATTGCCCCGCCTGATCCAGCAGCATGACATCGACTTCGTGTTTTTCGCCTACAGCGACATCCTGCACGCCGATATCATGCACAAGGCCAGCCAGGTCCAGGCCGCCGGGGCGAGCTTCGTCATGCTCGGGCCGGATCATACGCAACTGGCCTCCGCCAAACCCGTAGTCAGCGTGACGGCAACCCGCACGGGTGCCGGCAAGAGTCCGCTGACCCAGTGGCTGGCCCGGCTATTGACCGATCGTGGGAAACGGGTCGCCGTCATTCGTCACCCGATGCCCTACGGCAACCTGGACATGCAGCGCGTGCAGCGATTCGCGAGTCCGCAAGACCTCGCGGAGCAGCAGTGCACGATCGAGGAACGCGAGGAATACGAGCCCTACGTGGACATGGGTATTCCGATCTACGCCGGTGTCGACTACGAGGCGGTTCTCGACCAGGCCGCCGTCGATGCGGACGTCGTGCTTTGGGACGGCGGCAACAACGACTTTTCGTTCATCCGGCCCGACCTCGATGTCGTGGTCGTGGACGCCCTGCGAGCCGGCCACGAAACCGATTACTTTCCCGGCGAAGTGAATTTCCGCCGCGCCGACGTGCTGATCATCAGCAAGTGCGGCTCGGCCTTGCCGGGCTCGGTGGATGGCATTCGCGAACGGGCCGCGCGCTTGAACCCGAAGGCCGTGATCTGCAGATCCGACCTGCGCATCCAGGTCGATGACGCGGAACGGCTGGTCGGGAAGCGGGTGCTGGTGATCGAAGACGGGCCGACCGTCACCCACGGCGGCATGGCGTTCGGCGCCGGCATGGTCGCAGCCGAGCGGCACGGCGCCATTCCCGTCGATCCGCGGCCCTACGCGGTGGGCACCATCCGGGATACCTTCGAAGCAAATCCACACCTCGAGCGGGTACTGCCCGCGATGGGTTATTCCGAGAAACAGCGCGAGTCACTGGCGTCGACCATCAACGCCTGCTGCGCGGCCGAAAACGTCAGTTGCGTGCTTGACGCCAGCCCAGCGCGGCTGGATCGCATGATGCAACTGGACGTACCACTGATACGGGTCGCTTACCGCTTCGTGCAGTTGGACGGCCCTCCGCTGGAAGAGCGGGTGATGCAGTTGCTGGAATAGCCCTTGCGGGACTAGGCCAGCACCAGGTAGCTGTCGTACTCCAGTGGGCTGACCTGGGCCAGGAACTGTTCCTGCTCTACGCGCTTGATTTCGACCATGGCGCGCTGGAAGTCGGCGCCCAGTGCTTCGCGGATGAATTCCGACTGCTCGAAGGCAGCCAGCGCGGTTTCCCAGTTGCCGGGTAACCGGGCCTTCGGCTTGCCGGGACCGGCTTGGGTCGGTGGCTCGGGTTCCAGCTGGCGCTCCAATCCGTGCAGAATGCCGGCCAGGATCACGGCCAGCGACAGGTAGGGATTGGCGTCGGCGCCGGCGATGCGGTGTTCGATGCGGCGGGCCGCCCCTTCACCATTCGGGATGCGCATGGCGACGTAACGGTTTTCGTAACCCCAGTTCGGCACCAGCGGGCCGTGCACGCCGCGTTGCAGTCGGCGATAGGAATTGCGGTGCGGCGCCAGCAGCAACATGGAATCGGCCATTACGTCGGCCAGGCCCGCGATAGCTTGGCGCAGCATGTCGCTGCCCTGGTCCGTGCCGTCGTCAAACACATTGCGCCCGTCGCGGTCCAGCAGGCTGACGTGCGTGTGGAAGCCGTTGCCGTCGCGGTCGCCGAAGGGCTTGGCCATGAAGCTGGCGATATAGCCGTGCTTGCGGGATACGCTCTTGATGACCTGCTTGAGCAATTGCGCGTTATCCGCTGCCGCCAGTGGATCGTTCACATGGTGCAGGTTGATTTCGTATTGGCCGGGCGCGAGCTCTTTGAGCAGGCCGTCCTGGGGCACTCCCATCAGGTCGCAGGACTCGCGGATTTCGTGCATCAGGTCCTCGTTCTCGTGCATGAGCTCCGTGCTGTAGAGCTGGCCGCCGATGCGGCACTCGGCGTTGACCCGGGTCGAAGGAATGATCGGCAGTCCATCTTCGTCGCGGCCTTCGCTGAACAGGTAAAACTCGAGTTCGGGCGCGCACACCGGGGTCAGTCCCAGGTCGGCGAACCGGGCCGCCACCCTTTTCAGCACCACGCGGGGATCGAACTCCCACGGCGTGCCGTCTTCGGCATTCAGCTGCAGGAAGAGTTGCGCTGTTGCGCGATTGAGCCAGGGCAGGGGCCGGATGGTTTCTTCGATGGCGTCGCAGATGCCGTCTCCGTCGCCGGTGTGCCGGCACAGGGACGGTACGTCACGGCCCCAGATATCGCAGGAAACGGAGGTCAGCGGCATCTTGAACTTGCCGTCGAGGACCTTGTCGATGCCGGACACCGGCAGCCACTTGCCGCGATAGATGCCGTTCAGATCGGTCAGGACTACTTCGATGATCTCGGTGCCGGGGTATTCCTCGAGGAACCGGCGAACCGGAGAGCCGTCCGTTTTGCTGTCACTCATGATGTTCTCACTCGCTGCCTGCGGGAATTCTATCCCAGTCGGCCGTTGCTGGCTCTTCCTTTTCCGCGTCAAGATCGATTTGCTCTCGCCACTCCTTGAGGTTCAACTCGATGGCCCAGAAACCGCAAATCCACAGGAGCTGGTCCCAGGTATACAGCCAGTGACCCATCCAGCCCCAGTAAGCGGCATCCAGCAACAATACGCCGTAGAACGCCTTGCCCAGCTGGGTCACCAGCATCATGGGGCCGCCGGTGATGTTGCGCTCCTGCAGCCAGATGCCGATTTCGATCGTAAACATCACCAGCAGCCAGGTGATGGCGTCCTGCACGTCGAACCAGGCGGAACGGCGCTCTATGTCCAGCCCCGCGCGGTCGGTCAGGGCCGTATCGTCGACAAAAAAGTAATCCGGCCCCCCCGGCAGGCCCGCACAGTTGACGCTGTCGATCAGGGTGTAGTCCAGGTTCCGGGTAAAAGAGACACCCTGGTCACTGATCTCGCACAGGCTGGTAACCGCCGTGCTGGGTTCAACCTGGCGCAACTCCATCCAGGCGTTTCCAGCCGAGAAGACGGTGTGGGCCAGAAAGATGTAACAGCACCCACGAATGGCCAGGAAAGCTGATTGCAGGATTCGATTCCAGGACTCGTCCGACAGTGCATAGGTTTCGAGTTCCCAGAGAAACAGGAGTCCAAACCAGGCCGCCTCGTCGAGTGAAGTCCGGAACGCCGTGGCCCATTCCAGCAGACCACCGCCGTTGCGCAGCGTGTAATGAGCGTTAAGCCACTCCTCGCGGACATAGAGCGCCCAGTTGACCAGCAACAAGGTGTAAACCGTCCACTTGATGACTTGCTGATAGTTGATCGATCGCGCTGAAATGCCAGCCAACTCCTCACGGGTGCATACCGCCGCATCATAACGGTTTCCGTTGTGATTTGTACCTATCGCTGCTAGGCTGCCCGCAGCATAATCACAAGGGTAACCTCCATGCCCAGCTACGCGGAAATCACCGGCTGGGGCAAATGCATGCCCCCCGCTGTCATGACCAATGACGATATGGCCAGCGTCATCGACACCTCAGATGAGTGGATTCGTACGCGCAGTGGCATACGGGAGCGGCGGGTTTCGCACGTCCCGGGTAGTGATCTGGCATCCGTGGCCGGTTTTCGGGCATTGGCGGCAGCGGGCGCATCCGCGGAAGAGGTAGACTTGCTGGTGGTGGCGACCTGTACGCCCGATACCGTGATTCCGAGTACGGCCGCGCATGTGCAGAAAAAGATGGGTGCCGTCAATGCCGCCGTGTTCGACCTCAATGCCGGCTGCAGTGGATTTATTTACGCCCTGGCGGTAGCCACCGCCATGCTGCGTTCCGGCGGTTATCGAAAGGCGCTGGTTATCGGCGCCGAACGGATCACCTGGTTTCTGAACTGGTCGCTGCGTGATACCGCAGTGCTGTTTGGCGATGGCGCCGGCGCGGTCGTGATCGAGCCGAGCGAGCGTGAAAGCGGATTGCTGGCTTCGCACCTGGGTTGTGAAGGGGACGCGCTGGAAGCGTTGCTGGTGCCCAACTTCGGCACCGCCGGTAACCGCTTCGTGGAAGACTATGCCACCTTCGATGTCATGTTCGACGGCCGCGAAATTTTCCGCCGTGCGGTCAAAGGCATGGCGAAGGAAGTGCGCATCGTGATGGAGGAGTTGGGGCTGGAAAACAGCGACATCGATCTGATCATTCCGCACCAGGCCAACGAGCGCATCATCCAGTCCTTGGCGAATCACCTCGGCGTGCCGATGGAACAGGTTGCCTTGAACATCGGCAGTTACGGGAATACTTCGGCAGCGACCATTCCGGTTGCCCTGTGCGAGGCGCTCGAAGAGGGCCGGATCCGGCCTGGCAGTAACGTGTTATTGGCCGCCTTCGGCGCCGGATTGACCCGCGGTGCGGGATTGATTCGCTGGGGGGAGCGCACCATACCGCTGGGCGAGAGCGATGCGGAACTGCCACCGTGTGATCAAACCGCTCTGGAAATCATGAGTGAAGCCATCAAGCGAACCGGATAGTAAAACCGCCCTGATGCACCCGCGCACCGTCTTCGACGGCTGGCGCTCCATATCGATCTCCCTGTACATGACGCTGGTCGGCTACGCCGTGCTGGTCGGCGTGCCGGTGATCAGCACCGCCTGGGTGGAGTTGCTGGGTTTTACCGAGGAGCAGGTTGGGCGGGTGGCGGGGGCCGACCTCGGCGGCTTGTCGCTGGGCGCGGTCATCACGGCCCTGCTGGTCAGCCGCATGAACCGTCGCCTGTTGGTGCTGATCAGCGTGGCGATCGTCATTGTCAGCAACGGCCTGTGCATGGTTTACCTCGATTACGAACAGGTTCTGTGGTTGCGCGTGGGCGCGGGTGTCGGCAGCGGCATGTACACGGCGGTAGCGGTGGCCACCCTGGGTGGGTCCAGCAAACCGGCGCGGGCCTATAACCTGATGCTGTTCGCGTTCGCTTTCTCGCAGGCGCTGGAGATGCAGATATTGCCGATGCTGTCCATGAACGGGATCTACCTCGTTTTCATCGGCTGCTACCTGGCGGGTTTGCCCTTCCTGCGCTGGATTCCGGCACGGCCGGTTGACCGCAGCCTCGAGATCGAGCTGGACGTCGAAGGCCAAAGTGGCGAACACCGCGTGGAACACCGTCATGTTCCGGCCTGGGTGCCCTGGCTGGTGCTGGCGGCGATTTTCTTTACCTACATCAACATCGGTGCTTACTGGACCTACATCGAACTGGCCACCATAGATGCCGGGATCGATAATGTTTATGTCGGCCGGCTGCTGGTATGGACCTCCTTCTTCAGCCTGGTCGGCTGTGCCGTGGCCACCGTGATCAGCAACCGCTTTGGCCTGGCCCGACCCTTGCTGGTGGCATTGATCGGCATGGCCGGCGTGGTCGGCATGCTCGCTTTCGGCATCAATGACATCAACATCCTGATCAGCATGTTCAGCTTCAATCTGTTGTGGATTTTCGTCGACGTGTACCAGATGTCCACCGTGGCCAACGTGGATCACAGCGGTTCCTTCGCCTCGTTGATGCCCGGAGCCCAGGGACTGGGGCAGATCGTGGGCCCGAATATCGCGGCGACACAGATCGGGGCCGGTATGGGCTACAGCGCGGTGTTCCTTATGTGTTCCTCGGCGGCCGCTGTCGGCCTGCTGATTTACGGGGCTATGTACCTGTGGCTGCGCCGCTCGATACCGGCCCTGGCGGAGGCAACCTGAGCGCAATAGGGGAGTTTCCGACATGATCACGCTGTTCTGGTGCCCCCGGACCCGCGCCTCGCGGGCGTCCAGGCCGATGGGCAAGGTGCACGACGTCCTGGTTGGACCTTCGGTTCATTTCATGAAGGTGTTCGGCGTGCTGACTGACAGCGCGGCGCTGAGCGGCTATGCAGAGCGCTGCCTGGCGCGGGACGCCGAACTCGATGCCTGAAGCCGGGGGTTGGCGCTGAGTCCGGCCATGGCGCTGCGCTGTGAGGGGTGGACGATCCCCCGGCTGGTCCAGTTTCTGTGCTGCGCGCTGACTGCAAACCTCGCCGTGGCCCAGTCAGCCGGGGACGATGCCGAAGTCCTCGAACCTGTCACGGTCCTCGGCCAGCGGATCGCCAACGTGCAGCCTGCCAGCAGTTACGCGGCCCTGGTGACCGGGCTCCGCTACGATCCGCAGATCGATGTGCAGGCGCGGGGCCTGCCGGAAGGGCAGGCTGACATCACGGTGCGGGGTGGCCTGTTCGAAAACACCGGGTTCCGGCTCGGCGCCGTGACCCTCTTCGATCCGCAGACCGGCCACTTCGCCGTTGAGATTCCTTTAGCACACGCCATGCTGTCGGCGCCCGAAGTACTGACCGACCTGGATCACGGCCTGAACGCATTCAATGCCTCGGTAGCCACCATCCAGTATGGCTTCAATCGCGTCAGTGAGGGCGGAGTGTTCGACCTGGGGCTGGGCGGAGACGGCCTGCTTTACGCTGAGTTTCGCGCCGGTACAACAGCCGACAGGGAAGGTGGGCGGCGCCTGGGTGCGCTGGTTTCCGCCGCCGGTTCGCGTGGCGATGGCACGTTGCCGGGCGGGGATCACGAATTCAGGCGGTTCAGCGGCCAGGTTCAACTGCTCGCCCCGGACAGCGAGACCAATGTGCTCATGGGCTACCATGACAAGTTCTTCGGTTGGCCCGGCGCCTACACGGGTTTCGCATCCTTGCCGGAAACCGACCACACGAAGCTTGGCCTGGTGGTGATCGATCACCGGCAGGTCGTGGAGCAGGGCTGGTGGGAAGCAGGCGTGGCCTACCGCCGGCTGGAGGATGACTACGATTTCGACCGGCGTACCGTTGAAACCGGCGTGCCGGGATCATTCGAACATGAAACACGCAGTTTTGCTCTCGGCTTGACGGGCGAGCGGCGTGCGGCGGGCCTGGACTGGGCATTTTCCAGTCAACTGGTTGCCGACCGCCTGGTCCGCTCGACTGACCTGACCTACGGCAACTTCAACTCGCGCAGCTACCTGAGCCTGAGCCTGGCGCCCGGGCGTGAATGGGTGTTCGACCGGGGTCGCATGCTCAGCGCCAAGGCAGGGCTCAGGGCCGACTGGTCCAACCGGGACGAGAATGCGCTGATGCCCTTGTTCAGCCTCAGCCTGGAGCAAGCAGTAGGCAGTGGTGTCGGCCGTGTGGGCCTGGCATTCACCCGTGGCTCGCAGCTGCCCGGCTACACCGCCCTGAATTCAGCGCCGACCGGATTGTTCGGGGGCAACGCGGCGCTCGGCCGCGAGTATGCCGACAGCCTGACGTTCAGTCTCGCTTACGAGGCAGCAGGCTGGCAAGCAAGGGCCTCGCTGTACGGGCGGAGGGACGATGATCTCGTCGACTGGACGTATCGGCAGGGCGCACCTTTTGCTCGGCAAGCCAATGCGGTCGATATCGACGTGCATGGCGCTGAGCTGATGTTCACGCGGTATGGAGAGAAGCTGGATGTGGTCACGGCCTACAACTGGATTGACAAGGAAGCGGATTACGGGACCGCGCGGGTTGACGCGAGTTTCTATGCGCTGAACTACGCTCGTCACCGACTGACGCTGGCGTTGCTCTTGCGACCGCTGCCATGGCTCGACGTCCGCCTGGACAGCGAGTATCGCCGCCAGCGGGACAATCCGCTCCGGAATAGCAGCGACAGTGCATTCATCGCGGCGTTCTCAGTATCGACGCCGCTGCCACACGCCGAAAACGCGCGGCTGCGCCTGGTCGTCGACAACGCCACCGACAGCGATTTCGAGGAGTTCCCGGGCACGCCGGCCGTCGGACGTCAGATCAGCCTGGGGCTGGGGCTGGGCTGGTAGGCTCCTTACCTCAATCCACGCTGAGCGCGGCATGCGCCGCCGCCAGTCGCGCGATCGGCACGCGGAACGGTGAGCAGGAGACATAGTCCACGCCAATCTGGTGGCAAAGCCGGATGCTCTTCGGGTCGCCGCCGTGTTCGCCGCAGACACCAATCTCCAGGTCGGGCCGCGTCATCTTGCCTTCCTTGATAGCGATCTGCATCAGGCGGCCGACGCCACCCGGATCGATACTGGTGAACGGATTGTCCCGCAGCAGCCGGGTTTGCAGGTAGTGCACCAGGAAGCCGGTTTCGGCGTCGTCGCGCGAGATGCCATAGGTTGTTTGCGTCAAGTCGTTCGTGCCGAACGAGAAGAACTCGGCCGTTCGCGCGATCTCACCGGCGGTCAGCGCCGCTCGCGGAATCTCGATCATGGTGCCGATCAGGTATGCGATATCCACGCCGTGATCATCCATGACCGCGCGCGCGATCTCCTTCAATGGCCCGACCATGACATCGAGTTCACCCACGTGCGAGACCAGCGGAATCATCACCTCCGGCCGCACGTCCACGCCGTCGGCCGCACAGCGGGAAGCGGCCTCGAATATGGCCCGAACCTGCATCTTGTAGAGGCCCGGAATCAACATCCCCAGCCGCACGCCGCGCGTACCCAGCATGGGGTTGGATTCCTGCAGGGCCTCGACGCGCTGCAGCAGTTCACTCTTGGTCTGGATTTCTTCGAGCGCCTGGTCCATCTCCTTGAGACTGGAGCAATGCTGCATGCGCAACTTGAGGTCGGTGAGTTCAAGCATCAGGTCGTGGGCCGAGGGCAGGAACTCGTGCAGCGGCGGGTCAAGCAGGCGGATGATGACGGGCTGGCCTTCCATGGCGCGGAACAGCCCCTCGAAATCGGAGCGCTGCATCGGCAGCAGGGCGGTGATGGCCTCGGCCCGCTCGGTCGGCGTGGTGGCCGTGATCATGCGCTGCACGATGGGCAGCCGGTCTTCCTGGAAAAACATGTGCTCGGTTCGGCACAGTCCGATGCCCTGGGCGCCGTATTCCCGGGCGCGCCGGGCGTCGTCCGGGTAGTCCGCGTTGGCGCGCACGCCCAGTTTGCGGAATTCGTCGGCCCACGACAGGATCTGCAGCAGGGACGGGTTGTTGATGTCGGGCACCACCGTGGGCAGATCCGCGTAGTAGATCAAGCCGTTGTTGCCATCGATCGAAAGGTATTCGCCTTCCTCGATCACCAGGTTCTCGCCGATCCGCATCAGGTGGTTGTCGAGGTCGATCTCGATGGCCTCCACGCCCACCACCGCGGGCTTGCCGAACTGCCGCGCGACCAGCGCGGCGTGACTGGTGCGTCCGCCCTTGCTGGTGACTACGCCCTTGGCGGCCAGCATGCCATGCACGTCGTCGGGACGAGTCTCGGGCCTGACCAGGATCACACTCTTGCCTTCTTCCTTGGCCCAGCGCTGGGCCAGGTCGGGGTCGAAGGCGATCACGCCTACCGCCGCGCCGGGCGACACATTCAGGCCATTGGCGATGGGTTG
>JAPHSB010000378.1 GCA_026193295.1 Lysobacterales bacterium | reverse complement strand
TGGCGCTGGCCCTTTTCGTCCGCCCGGAAGACCCGACCCAATTCATAGATGTGGCCATGGCCGCAGGCCAGCAGCCGCTTCATTGCATACTCGGGCGACGTACGCAGGTAGCGGCGGTCCGCATAATCGGTACTGAAGCTCCGGATGTTGGGGTCGCTGTTGCCCGCCGATGTGAGCATAGGCGTTTCGACTTCCAGCACGCCGCGCTCAGCCATGAACGAGCGTATTGCCGACAGCAGTTTTGCGCGTGCTTCGACGGCGTGACGTGAGGCGCCAGGTCGCCAGCTCGGCGTCGCGCCGGGCCCGCTCATGTTTCCCCCGTGTCCACGCGGAATTGCAGGCCGATGGACTTCAGGTCCTTTGATTCCTGTTGCAGGTCGAACACCGTCAACGGATGGGCCGCCACCCAGTCCCGCGGCAAGCCGACGGTCATCGTGTTGTCAGTGCCGCTGAGACGGAACGCCGGGATGGCCGAATCGTCACGGCTGCGGCACAGAATGCAGGCCAATCGCAGGCACATCAAGGTCATGCGCAACGGTTCGTGCATCCGGCTGGGCAGTTTGTCGGCATATCCGCGGGGTATCACGCGGCGATGGTTGCGCACCAGGGCGGCCAGGAACAACTGTTCCTGGCGGGTAAAGCCGGGCATGTCCGAGTTCTCGACCAGGTATCCGGAGTGAACCTGGTACTGGCTGTGCGAGACGCTGAGGCCCGTTTCGTGGAGGTCTGCGGCCCAACCCAGCAACTGGCGGTGGATGGGGCGCAGGAACATGGCGTCGCCGATCTTGTCACAGGCGGTCAGCGCCGTGCGCTTGATCCGCTCGACCTGCGCCGGGTCGACGCTGTAACGCGACATGAACGACTCCACGGTCTTGTCTCGCGGATCGCGGTGCTCCAGGCGGCCGAGCATGTCTTGCAACAAGCCTTCGCGCAGGGCGAAGGGCGAGACTTTCAGGGTCCTGATCTCCAGTGCCTCGAAACAGGCCTGCAGCATGACCAGGCCGCCCACCAGTACGGGGTGTCTTCGGTCAGAAAGCCCCGGCAGATTGACGGCGTCGACGGTGTCGAACTGCAGCAGGCGGTCGGCGAGCATCTGCAGGGCGTCCGCCGTGATGTCGCGCTCGACCCAGCCCATACGCTGGCAAATCGCTTCTACGGCACGGATTGTGCCAGATGAGCCGATGGCCGTGTCCCAGCCGGCCCTCAGGTAGCGCAGGCGCAATTCCTGCATGTCCGCCAGTATCGCGCTCAGGGCCTTGTTCCAACGTTTGCGGCTGAGCCGCCCGTCGCCGAAAAATCGCCGCGTCAGCGACACACAACCGTACTGGAGGCTCTCCATTTCCAGAGGCTGTGAGCCTTGTCCGATCACCAGTTCCGTGCTGCCGCCGCCGATGTCGATCACCAGGCGCCGGTCCTCATGTCCGGCCACGCCCTGGATGACGCCCAGGTAAATCAGGCGGGCTTCCTCGCGGCCGGCAATGATGTCGATGCCGCAGCCCAGTGCGGTTTCCGCGATCATCAGGAATGCATTGGCGTTTTTCATGCGGCGGAAGGTCTGAGTCCCTACTGCCCGCAGATTGTCCTGTGGAATACCGCGGAGCCGCTGGCCGAAGCGGGCCAGACTGGCGAACGCGCGGTCCTGCACCGCCGGGTCCAGGTGCCCGTCGGCGTCCAGCCCCCCGCCGAGCCGGACCATGTCCTTGATGCGGTCCAGCACGCGCAGTTCGCCATGGTCGCGCCGCGCCACCAGCAGGTGAAAGCTGTTGCTGCCGAGATCGACCGCGGCATAGGTATCACTTCGTTCGGCTGTGTTCATGGCCGGCTTAGTTTAGCTCAATGGCGGCCGAACCTTGCACGCCGCGCAAAGAAAAACGGGCCGTAATCCGGCCCGTCGAATGGTGTCACCGTGCAGGATGGAGCATGGGTCGGGTCTATTTGTACTTGAACGCCAGGTCCAGCATCAGACGGTCGAAGTCGCGCGGATTGCCGGAAGACAAAGCGATGTCGTTGATGAAATAGGTCGCCCTGAAGTTCCAATTGTCATGGAACGCATAAGTGCCCTGGATGGCGTGGCCCTTGGCATCCGTGCCGCCGCCGCCAAAATCCGAGTCGGTGATCAGGCCGACCACGGCGTCCGCCTCCAGTTTCTCGTAAAAGTACGACACGTCCCAGGTGCCCGGGGCTTTGGCGGAACCGTACTTGGCGCCGAACAGGTAGCCGGTGTCGTTCTCATCAACATCCGTGTTGACGACGAAGTCGGCGAACAGGGCCATGGGGCGGCCGGCGACAGCGAAACTATACTCGGCAAAGGCCTGGAGTTCGTGGTAGTCGTGGGCGAACACGAGGTTCCCGGTAACCGGGTCGGTCACAAAGCTGTTGCCGTAAAAATCATCCGGATCCCCGAATAGCGGCGTGCCACCGGCGATGTCGAACTCACCGTAACCTGCACCGAACATGAATCTGCCCGTTGCGCCCAGCTTCAGCTTCATGCCCGCTTGGGCCACCCAACCGAAGGTCGTTCCGTTTCGACTGTCACCTTCCAGCCAGGTACCCAGGCCCTGTGCAAAAAAGGTGCCGTTATCCCACACCATGCCCAGGCCTTCCGGACGCCAGTCGCCGTCCCATAGCAGGGCGGTTTTTTGTGGCTTGACCAGGAAGTTGGAAAATTTGCCGCCCAGCAAGTGCGTATTGGCCAGACCGGACCAGTCGAAATAGGCCAGGTCCAGGTTGATTTCCTTCTTGGAGCCGCCCCCGCCCAGCGTGACGTTGGCCGATACCGGGTCGTCGCCGCCGGTGGCCAGGCCGAGGCCGACCTCCACCGTCGGCGTAACATCCGCCACCAGGGCAGTCCGGGCGCGAATACGGCTGCGGTTGCGGCCGTCCTTGCCCTGCTCGTCGATGTTTTCATAGCGATAGCGGAAGTCACCTTTCCAGCGCATCCGCTCGGCCCACGACACCGCGGCCATGCGCTCATCGACCTGGGCGGCCACCGCCTGGTCGATCTTCTCGTCGAGAGCCTGCTCGCCGTCGGCCGCTGCCGCTGCGCCGGTTGCAGCCATGTTCTGCGTCCGCGCCTCCTGCAGGGAGCGGGACATATCCCGGTTCTGCTGCTCCAGTTGGTCCAGTCGCTGGTTCAGCATTTCAATCTGCGAACGCAGTGCCTGGATCTCGTCGTCACTGACCTGGGCGAGCGCCTGTGAGCTAATCAGCAGGGCGCTCAGCCCCAGCAGTATCGTCAGCTTTTTCATTGAATTATCTCCGTGGTTCATCAAAAGAGCAGGAATGCAAAGAATTTTGGGCACTCACTGAAGTTCCGGCCAGCCACCTCAACGCCATGCCGGTCAGTCAATTTTGGCCAGTTCCCGTTGCGCCACTTGGGCGGGCACAGGAACATAGCCGTCCTTGATCACGACTTCCTGGCCGCGCCGCGACAGCACCAGGGTAAGGAACTGGCGAGTGATCGGATCGAGGTCCTTGCCCGGCTCCTTGTTGACATAGACATACAGGAAACGAGCCAGCGGGTA
>JAPHSB010000499.1 GCA_026193295.1 Lysobacterales bacterium | reverse complement strand
GGGATGCAGGAAGAAATCGACCTGGTCGGGCTTGACGCGAATGACGGCCTCCTCGCGGCTGATCAGGCCCTCGTCGACCATGTCCACGGCGATGCGGACTTCGGCCTGCGCCGTGCGCTTGCCATCTCGCGTTTGCAGCAGCCAGAGTTTGCCCTGCTCGATGGTGAATTCCATGTCCTGCATGTTGCGGTGGTGCTGCTCGAGACGGCGGGCGATCTTCTCGAGCTGGTCATACATCTGGGGCATGTCCGTCTTCAGCTGCAGAATGGGCAGCGTGGTGCGGGTGCCGGCGACGACATCCTCGCCCTGCGCGTTGATCAGGTAGTCGCCTTCCAGCACGGGCTCGCCGGTGGTGGCGTTGCGTGACATGAAAACACCGGTGGCCGAATCGTCGCCCACGTTGCCGAACACCATGGTCTGGATATTGACCGCGGTCCCGAGGTCGTGGTCGATTCCGGCCGCTTCGCGGTAATCGATGGCCCGCTTGCCGTTCCAGGAGCGGAACACGGCTTCGGTGGCCTGGCGCAGTTGTTCGTAGGGATCGGTCGGGAATTCCTTCCCGGTATAGGTACGAATGATTTCCTTGAAGCGCAGGGTGACCGCTTTCCAGGCGCTGGCGTCGAGCTCTGCGTCGTTGCGCGCGTTGGATTCGCGGCGCTGGGCCGTGATCACGGCTTCGAATACTTCGTCCGGGACACCCATGACGACTCCGCCGAACATCTGCACCAGCCGGCGGTACAGATCGTAAGCGAAGCGCGGACGGTGGGTCCGCGTGGCCAGCTTGGCCGCAATCTCGTCGTTGAGGCCGATGTTGAGGATGGTGTCCATCATGCCGGGCATCGAGAAGCGCGCGCCGGACCGGCAGGAGACCAGCAAAGGGTTCTCCACGCTGCCGAATTTTTTGCCCGTCGTGCCTTCGAGTCTGGCGACTGCTTCGAGTGCCTGGTCCCACAGATGGGCAGGAAACTGTTCGCCCGCCGCGAGGTAGTCGTTGCAGCCCACCGTGGTTACGGTGAAGCCGGGCGGCACCGGGATGCCGAGCCGGGTGGCGTCCAGCAGGTTGGCGCCCTTGCCGCCAAGCAGGCCGCGAACGCCATCCCAGTTTTGATCCAGAGCAGCCATAACTTCATCATATTCATCAAATAGATAAACGTATTTCTTCACGTCACTTATCGCCTTCTTTTCGATTGCCATCTGGAATCTCCGCGCACGGGCATGTTTGGTGTTTTCAAGAGCCAAGCTTATCAAGATATGATGACAAATCCGGCAACATTGTTTGACTCAGGTCAAACATTAGCGACATGCGGATGCAGGTCTTATACTGCGGATCAGTCAAACGCATATTCATCCAAACCAGAGGGCTTCACATGGCTTCTTTCAGGAAATTCACCATCACTGTTTCATTGCTGTTCGTCACCATGGGACTGGCCGTGGCCGGGGACTCCCCGCAGGAGCAGCGGCACGAGTTGATGGAGGACACAGGCGGCGGCGCCAAGACCATCGGCAAGATGCTCGAAGGTGAAAACCCATTCGATGCCGCTGCCGCCATGGAAGCGCTGCAAACCTGGGCCAAAGTCGCCGGGCAGTTCGGCGACCTGTTCCCCGAGGGCAGCGAAACCGGCTTCGACACTGAAGCAAAACCCAACATCTGGAGCGACCGCGAGGGTTTCGATGCCGCGTTGAATGCCTGGGCCGAGGCAGTTGACGCCGCTATCGCCGCCAGTCCGCAGGACCTCGAGGCGCTGGGGGCTGCCGCCGGGCCCGTGTTCAAGAAGTGCAAGGCCTGCCACGAGGAATATCGCGTAAAAGACGAATAGGCCACAGGCGGCACAGCACGACATGCGGCTATCTTCCACGTGGCCCCGGCCGGCCATTGTGGTCGCGGGCGTGGCCGCTGTCCTGTTGCTTGCCTTTGGCTGGCTGACGCGGCCGCACATGCTGTCAGCACGCGACATTCCACCTCATGTGCCGGATCCGCTCAATGGTGAACGGCTGTTCCACGCCGGCGGCTGTGCGTCGTGCCATGGCGCCGGACTCGAAGGCGGGCTGGATTTGCCAACGGCGTTCGGTACCTTCCGCGTCCCGAACATTTCACCGGACCGTGGCGCCGGTATCGGAGGCTGGTCGGACCTCGACTTCATCAACGCCATGCAATCGGGCGTTTCCCCGGAGGGAACACACTACTATCCTGCGTTTCCGTATAGCTCCTATACCAGGATGACTCTGCCGGACGTGCTCGACTTGAAGTCCTACATGGATTCGTTCGCGCCGGTCAGCGCCCTGGTTCCCGGCCACGACATCGCTTTCCCCTGGAGCATGCGGCGGGGCATCGGGCTGTGGAAGCTGCTGTACCTCGACGCAAGCTTCGTCTTGCCGGTGGCGGCCGGCCAGGACGCGCTCGAGCAGGGGCGCTACCTGGTCGAAGCGGTCGGGCACTGCGGCGAGTGCCACACACCGCGTAGCCAGCTTGGCGGGCTGCTGCGAAACCAGTGGCTGGCCGGAGCGCCGGGCCTGGACGGCGAGGGCAGGGTGCCCAACATCACGCCGCACGCCGACGGTCTCGCGGACTGGTCCGAGCGCGATATCGTCCGCTACCTGAAGTCGGGCTTCACCCCCGACTACGACACGGTCGGTGGTTCGATGACCCAGGTGCAGGAAAACCTCGCACGTTTGCCCGACGGCGACCGGGCAGCCATCGCGGCTTACCTCAAGTCGCTGCCGCCGCTGCCCGACCCCCCTGATTAGGCCCCCGGCCGCGACTTCCCGTATGCCGTTGAACCGTTACCAGCGAAAACGCAGCCTGGCCGGTGTCATCGCCGCGATGGCGGTGGTGAACCTGGTGTATGGCATCACCTTTCCGTTGCTGGCGCTGGTGCTGG
>JAPHSB010000016.1 GCA_026193295.1 Lysobacterales bacterium | reverse complement strand
CACGTCCGGGTAGACATTTTCTACCGTGCGCGCAGCGACCGCTACCGATTTGCGGTAAATCTCGCCGGTACCCTGTTGTTCGTGCTGCCGTTCAGCGCTTTCCTGTTGATCATCGGTTGGGACTACGTGGCTGCCTCCTGGGCCACCCATGAAGCTTCGCGGGAGGCCGGTGGCCTGCCTTTGGTCTGGCTGCTCAAGAGCCTGATCCTGGTGCTGCCGGCGCTGTTGTTGCTGCAGTCCTGGAGCACCGTGAAGTCGTGCATCAGGGGCCTGCGCGACGAGTCCAATCCCGGGGCGGCATGACCGAAAAGCGCCGCCGGAGGATCGATACCGTACTGGCGAACAGGCAGCCTGACTTGACGGTCCTGGCCGAGCGCCTGCACAAGCCCCGCAACTTTTCCGCCATTGTCAGGACCTGCGACGCCGTCGGCATCAACGAGGTGCATGCCGTTCCCGGAGATACAGGCGTATCCATCCATTGGAAAACTTCCCAAGGCGCCGAGAAGTGGGTACGGGTGCGGCCGCACGGCAGCATGCCGGCCGCCTGTTCCTACCTCAGGGACCGGGGCTTTCAGCTGGTGGCGGCGCACCTGGACGAACACGCCTCGGATTATCGTGAAGTGGACTACACGGTGCCGACTGCACTGCTCTTCGGCACTGAGTTGTTTGGCGTCAGCGCAGCCGGCCTGGAACAGTCAGACCGGCAAGTATGCATCCCGATGAAGGGCATGACGCAGTCGCTCAATGTGTCCGTGGCCTGTGCCATCGTGCTATACGAGGCCATGCGCCAACGCGATGCGGCCGGTCTTTACGGCCGTCGCCGGTTGAACGACGAACAACTTGCCGCGCAACGATTCGAGTGGCTGCACCCGGCGTTGACCCGGTTCTGCCGCGAACGCGGGCTCGGTTATCCGGAGCTGGATGCCGAAGGCAACGTGATCGGCGAGCTGCCGCGCGGTCGCGGCTAACCCTGCAATGCCTGGAGGACCGGCTTCACATCGGGTTGTTTCCCTGTCCACAGTTCGAAGGACAGGGCCGCCTGGGCGACCAGCATGCCCAGCCCGTCCGCGTAGCGCAGGCCTGCTCCCGCGCAGGCCTGCCTGAACGGCGCCGCCGCTGCGCCGTAGTTCAGGTCGTAGCACAGCCCTCCGGGCGCAAGGCAACCGGCGGGCAGCCTGGGCGCGGTTCCCTGGTGACCTTGTGAAGTGGCGTTGATGACCAGGTCGAAGGGGCCCTGCGCGCCGACGTCCATGAATGCGCAGGTTTCCAGGTAGCCGAGGTCGTCATGGCGGCGGGCGAGTTCATGTGCCCGGTCCGGTGTCCGGTTGGCGATGACGATGCGTTCGGGCTGTTCCCGCAGCAGGGCGGCCAGAATGCCGGCGGCTGCGCCGCCCGCTCCCAACAGGCAGATCCTCGCGCCCTCGAGGCAGGTGCCCGGCTGAGTCAGCAGGTCGTTAACCAGGCCCTGGCCGTCGGTGTTGTCGGCGAAGATTCCGCCATCGAAGACGAGGGTGTTAGCCGCCCGCGCCCGGGCGGCGTTATCGCTGCAGTTCGCGGCCAATGTCCAGGCGATCTGCTTCAGGGGCACGGTTACGTTACACCCGCGGCCGCCGCTTTCGTGCAGCTCCCGGACGCGTTGCGGAAACACTTCCGCGGTTGCCTCGATTGCCTGGTAGTCGACCCGAAGCCCCAGTTGCCGGGCGAACTGGTCATGGATGCGGGGCGAAAGCGAGTGCGCTACGGGACTCCCGAATACAGCGAGCCGGATTATTGGTGATCCCTTATCCACTGGGCGGCCTGCACTGCGTAGTAGGTTAGGATGCCGTCCGCGCCGGCCCGTTTCATGCAGGTCAGAGCCTCCATGACGACGGCCTCCTCGTCCAGCCAGCCGTTGAGCGAGGCGGCCTTCAACATCGCGTATTCGCCTGACACCTGGTAGGCGAAAGTCGGCACCTCGAAAGTCTCCTTGACCCTTCGGATGATGTCGAGGTAGGGCAAGCCGGGCTTGATCATGACCATGTCGGCGCCCTCTTCGATGTCCAGTTCGACCTCGCGCAACGCTTCGTCGGTGTTGGCGGGATCCATCTGGTAGGAATACTTGTTGCCACCGCCCAGGTTGGCCGCGGAACCCACCGCGTCCCGGAAGGGCCCGTAATAACTGGAAGCGTACTTGGCGGAGTAAGCAAGGATCTGCTTGTTGGGAAATCCCTCCGTTTCCAATGCCTGGCGAATGGCGCCGATGCGGCCGTCCATCATGTCGGATGGCGCCACCACGTCGGCGCCGACCTCCACGTGCGACAGCGCCTGTTTGACCAGCACATCCACGGTCTCGTCGTTGACCACGTAGCCCTTGTCGTCAATCAGCCCGTCCTGGCCATGCGATGTGAACGGGTCCAGGGCCACGTCGGTGATCACGCCCAGCTCGGGAAAGCGCTTTTTCAGCGCGGCTACCGCGCGCTGCGCGAGACCTTCCGGATTCCAGGCCTCGCGCGCATCATCCGACTTGCAATCCGCCGCTACGACCGGAAACAGGGCGATTGCCGGCACGCCGAGCTCCAGGCACTGTTCCGCGGCCTTCAGCAGGTGGTCGACGGTCACGCGCCAGACCCCGGGCATGGACGACACTTCCTCGGTGGCGTCGTCACCCTCGATGACAAACACGGGCCAGATCAGGTCAGCGGTGGTCACGGTGGTCTCCCGCATCAAGCGGCGGGAGAATGCGTGGGCGCGCATGCGCCGCAAACGGGTGGCTGGAAAAGTCATGGTTTTGCTTCCTGGGGGTTTGTCGCCGATTTTAGCCTGTCGCGCCGGCCGGGTCAGCCGCCTTTGACGCTTCGATTGACCCAGGTGCATCCGGCGCACCATCGCCGAGTTCGTACCAAAGGTTCAGGCGGGCGATCAACTCGTCCATTCCGACCCCTTTGCTCGCCGAGAACACTTGGGCCGTGGCAACCGTTGGCAGGGCTTTGCGGAGCTTGAGCAGGGTGGACTGGGCCGGCCCGCGCTTCAGCTTGTCGGCCTTGGTCAGCAGGACGTGACAGGGAACCGCGGCGGCCGAGCACCAAGCCAGCATCTGTTCGTCGAATGGGCGCATCGGATGACGGATGTCCATCACCAGCACGACTCCGCGCAGCGAACGGCGCTGCTCGAAATACGCCTGCATGATCTCGCGCCAATGGGCCCGCAGCGCCTTGGGCACCTTGGCATAGCCGTAGCCCGGCAGGTCCGCGATACGGCGCTGATCGTCGATTTCAAAGATGACGATCTGCTGCGTGCGGCCCGGTGTCTTACTGGTCCGGGCCAACGACTTTTGCCCGGTTAACGCGTTGATGGCGCTGGACTTGCCGGCATTGGAGCGGCCCGCGAAGGCAACTTCGTAGCCACTGTCTGCGCCGAGTTGACGCAGGTGGTGTGCGCTGATGACGTAACGAGCCACGCGGTAAGGGTTGTGTTTTCGGTTCGCCGATGTCATCTCTAAGCCCGGATATGCTGGATCACGGCTGTCGAAACCGCGATAATACCGGCCCATTCTAGCCTGAATACGGCTTCAAACAGATTCGAGGAGATCTCAACATGAGTTTTATGCTCCGGGCCACAGCCATTCTGCTTGTGTTCGTCAGCCTGCAGGGCTTTGCCGAGGGCGACGCCTCCGCCGGGCAGGCGAAGTCGGCCGTCTGCGCTGCCTGCCATGGTGCGGACGGCAACAGCATGGTGCCAAACTGGCCCAAGCTGGCGGGCCAGCATGAGCAGTACCTGGTGCGTCAGGTGTCCCTGATCCAGTCCGGCGCGCGTCCGGTGCCGGAGATGATCGGAATCGTTCCCGGCCTGAGCCCCCAGGACATTGCGGATCTGGCCGCCTGGTTTTCCGGGCAGACAAAGAGTGGCGGTGTGGCCGACGAGGCACAGGTGGCGCTGGGTGAGCGGATCTTTCGCGCCGGCAACGCCGAGTCCGGCGTGCCCGCCTGCATGGCCTGCCACGGTCCGGCCGGCGAGGGTAACCCGTTGGCCGGCTACCCCGCCGTGGCCGGGCAGCATGCCGTGTATACCGGCAATATGCTGACCCGTTTCCGCAGCGGCGAGAACTGGGGCGAAGGCGACGCGTCCAGCCAGGTGATGAACGGCGTCGCGGCGGAATTGACCGACGCAGAGATCGCGGCTGTCTCCAGCTATATCCAGGGCCTGTACCTGAAGTCCGAGTGAACTGAATTCACGGTGTGCGGTCATTAGGGAAGTCCGAATGGCTGTCGGCATCTGCGGGAGTTAATGATGAAGAAATTCACAAAGAGCTTGATCCTGGTCGTGGGCCTGCTGTCCCTGGCGGCCGCGGTGCAGGCTCAGGGCGGTAAGCCGGTTCCCTACCAGGAAGGGTTGCACTATTTTCTGATCGACGGTGCCCCGGCGGCCCCTGTTGAAAAGATGGAGCTGGCTGAGGCGTTCAGCTACATGTGCTCGCATTGCAATACCTTCGAGCCGTACATCACCGCCTGGCAGAAGCGCAAGCCGGAACATGTCAGCTTCAGACGCATCCCGGTGGTCTTCGGCAGGGGCGCCTGGGAGCTTTATGCCCGGGGCTACGTGACCGCGGAACTGATGAATGTCCCCGAAGAAGCCCACATGGCCATGATGGACCGGCTCTGGAAGGAAAAGAACGTCATGCGCAGCATGGAAGAACTGGCCGATTTCTACAGCCAGTTCGGGATCGACAGGGACAAGTTCCTGGCGACTTCGGGTTCGTTCGCAGTGGAGACCCGGCTGATGAAAGACCAGCAGAAAGTGCGGGAATACGGCATAACCGGGACCCCGTCCCTGATCCTGAACGGCAAATACCGCATCGCCGGCAATGCGGCGGTGCCCAGCTTCGACGTGATGCTGGACATCGTCGATTTCCTGATCGCCTCGGAAAGCGCGGGCAAGCAGCAGGGCAGTGCCACAGCCAATTGATTCAGGGGGAGGTTCCCGGCGGAAAATCCGCCTGCTGAGTTTCAACATCCAGGCGGGCACCTCAACGGCCCGCTATCACCACTACGTCACGCACAGCTGGCGGCAGGTGCTGCCTCATACGCAGCGTGTTGCCAACCTGGATGCGATCGCCGCGTTGGTCGCTCCCTTTGACATGGTGGCTTTGCAGGAGGTTGACTCGGGCAGCCTCCGCTCCGGTTTCATCAACCAGTCCCGTTACCTGGCGACCCAGTCCGGTATGCCGTTTTGGTGTCACCAATCCAATCGCAAGGTGGGTACGGTGGCCTACGCCGGCAATGGATTTCTGAGCCGCTTCCAGCCGGATGCCGTCGAAGAGCACCGTCTGCCCGGAGTCATTCCGGGTCGCGGCACCCTGCTGGTGCGTTACGGTGAAGGTTTCAACGGGCTGGACATTGCGATCGTGCATCTCGCGCTGGGCAAGCGCGCACGGTTGCAGCAACTTCGATTCCTGGCCCGGGAACTCGATAGCGGCCGACACCTGGTCGTGATGGGTGACTTCAATACCCAGGCGGACGCCGGCCCGGTCAGTGAGTTCCGCGAGACCCTGGCATTGCGGGCCCCCACCAGCGGGTTGCCGACCTATCCTGCCTGGCAACCCCAGCGTGCGATTGACCACATCCTGGTCAGTGAAAAGCTGACAGCAGGCACGGCACAGGTGCTCGACGTCAGCTATTCAGACCACTGCCCGGTTGCGGTCGACATAGATCTGCCGGCCGGGTTTCAACTGATCGAGCCTCAAAGGCCGATACTCAGCGTGGAAGTGGGCCGGGCACCGTAGGCGGTTACAGGCCGGTCAACATCTTGAGACCCACGAGCACGAGGAATACGCCGAAGATACGCCGCACCAGCCTCGGTGGCAGGCGATGCACCGTCGCTGCGCCCAACGGCGCCGCCAGCGCGCTGGTCAGCGCAATGCCGGCCAAGGCCGGCAGGTGGACATAGCCCAGGGCGTGGCCGGGCTGGCCGCCCTGCCAGCCGAGCCAGATAAACGACAGTGTGCCGGCTATGGCAATGGGATAGCCACAGGCCGCCGACGTCGCCACCGCGTTTTGCGCCCGGATCCCGTGCCACAACTGCCATGGCCCCGTCAGCGCACCGCCGCCGATGCCGATCAGGCTCGAAATCGTTCCGATGACCACGCCAACCAGGCTGAGAGCGGGTTGCCCCGGCAAGGGTTTCTCGCCGTCGGGGTGGCGGCCGAGGATCAATTGCAGGCCCGCCAGCACCGCGAACGATCCGAACACCCGGACCAGGGCCTCTCCGTGCAGGGCGTCGGCAATGACTGCACCCAGCACGGCACCGATAACGAGGCCGCCTGCCAGGGATCGAACCAGGGGCCAGCGGATGGCGCCGCGTCGGTGGTGCGCGATGATCGAACTCAGTGAGGTCACCAGCATCGTCGCCAGCGAGGTGGCCACGGCCATGTGGATCGCCCACGGCGCCGTGGTGCTGTCGCGCAGGAATAGCAGGGTGAGGGCCGGAACGACAACAAAGCCGCCGCCAATCCCGAGAAAGCCGGCTAGGTATCCTGCGGCGATGCCAATGACGGCGAATTCAAAATACACTGTTCCAGACTCCCCCGCGGCCGCCTGTCCCGACTCCGCCTGCCGCAAGCCGGCTTGCTGCCGCTGGGCCGCAGACATATTCTTGATCGAATGAACGCATCGTTTCTTTCATGGGCCCTGGGCGGCAAACGTGTCGTTGGCAGAATAACCCAATTTCTCTCCGGCTACGCCGGAAAAGCCCCCCTGGTCGCCGCCTGTGCCTGCCTGGCGGGTCCGGGCAGCTCGTCGGCGGGCCCGGTGCAGTCTGACCAGCGCGAGGCCTTCAGCCGTGCCTGGCAGGCCGCGGCGAGCGGCGATCGCGCCACCTTCGAACAGATCGCCGACACCCTGCAGGATTATGTACTTTACCCGTACCTGCAATACGAGGACTTCCGCCAGCGCCGTGGCCAGATTGATGACCTCGAAATGGCCGGGTTCCTCGAGGCCCACGAAGACTGGGCATTCGACCCCGGCCTCAAAGCCGCCTGGCTCCGCACCCTGGCCAGCCAGGAGCGTTGGGAATCCCTGCTGGCCCATGCGCGGGACGCGCGCGACGCCGAAGTCCGCTGCGCCTATGCACAGGCCCGCATACGGGCTGGGCAGACGGAGGGTTTGCTGGCGGTCGCGCGGTCCCTGTGGACCGTCGGCCGGTCACAACCCGAAGCCTGCGATCCGGTGTTTCGCTGGCTGCAACAGGAGGGTGGTATCACACCTGGGCTGGCCTGGCAGCGAATCCGGCTGGCAATGGAGGCCGGTCAGCCACGGCTGAGCCTCTATCTGGCGCGCTTCCTGTCCGAGCCGGACCGTGTCTGGGCGGAACGTTGGTATCAGCAGCACGGCGGCGGCTATCGCCGCCTCGACCAGGCCATGCAGTGGCCGGATGCGGCCAACGGTCGGGATATCGCAGAATTCGGACTGAGTCAGCTGGCGCGTAGCGACCCGGACCGTGCGTGGCGTTATTACCAGGCATTGCAGGGCCATTTCCAATGGGCTCCGGAGGTTCACAGCAGCCTTTTGCGGCAAATCGCCCTGTGGTCCGCTGTCAACGGCAGCGCCGATACGGCGGAGCGCATGCTTGCGGTGCCGAATGATGCTCGCGACGACAAGTTGCTGGAGTGGTGGACCCGCTACGGGCTCGCCACGGGCGACTGGCCGAAGGTCTTGCAGGCGATCCTGGCGATGTCCCCGAGCACCGCCAACGACTCGCGCTGGCAATATTGGAAGGCTCGGGCCCTGCTGGAGACGGGCGCAAGCGCCGCGGCCGGGGAACTGCTGCGGAAAGTCGCCCAGGAAGCTGGCTATCATGGTTTTCTGGCCGCCGACCAGTTGGGTCTGCCCTATGTCGTTTGCCCCGAATCGCCGGCGGTTCCATCCGAGGAGATTGACCAACTGGCCGGGCGGGCGGGGTTCGAGCGGTCCCTGGAGTTGAGGCGGGCCGGCATCGGCAACTGGGCCCGCAGCGAGTGGGTGCTGGCCGCGCGAAAACTCGACCAGCGGGGCTTGAGAGCTGCGGCCGGGCTGGCCGTTCGCGAGGGCTGGCCCACCATGGCCATATTCGCCCTCGGTGACAGCGGCGATCAGCGCTGGTACGAGTGGCGGTTTCCGCTGGACTACAGCGCGTTGGTCGCAAGCGAATCCGGCGCCATGAGTCTCGACCCGGCCTGGGTCATGGGCCTGATGCGCTCGGAGAGCGCCATGGCTGAAGACGCCTTGTCATCGGCCGGCGCCCGCGGGCTGATGCAGGTGACACCGGGTACCGCCAGGCAACTGGCCAAGCGCCACAACTACGCTTACACCGGGGCCGAACAGTTGATGCGTGCTGAAGATAATATCCGCTTCGGCACGACCTATCTGCGCGATTTACTGGATCGCTTCGCCGACAATCCGGTATTGGTTACCGGGGCCTATAACGCCGGCCCGAACGCCGTCGATCGCTGGCTGCGGGAGCGGCCGAACAGCGACCCTGCGATCTGGGTCGAGACGTTGCCCTATTTCGAAACCAGGGACTACATCCCCCGGGTGCTGGCCTTTGCGACGATATACGAATGGCGGCTGCGGCGGCCGGTCAGCCGGATCTCGTCCAGGATGCCTGCATTTGATTCCGGCGCCGTGAGCGGTACCATGCAGGCTGTTGAAACAACGGAAGTCGTCTGCCGCGTCACCGGCTGATCGCCGGGTAGCTGCCTTCGCTTCGAGGAGTCGAACATGCGAATCGTGTTGTTGGGTGCGACCGGTTTCGTCGGACATCATGTGCTCGCGGACCTGTCCGCAGCCGGCCATGATTGCCTGGCGCTTAGCCGTTACCGGATGTCCTGCCGCGAGTTGACCATCATTCCACGGGTCGAAGTGCGCCAGGCTGACGTCCATGATCGCGACAAGCTGGCCGAAATCTGTCGCGGTGCCGATGCAGTCATCAACATGGTCGGGATCCTCAACGAGTCGGGCCGCCGCGGCAAGGGTTTCCGCAGGGCCCACGTCGAACTCACGGAGGGAGTGATCGCGGCCTGCCGGATCGCCGGAGTGCGCCGCCTGGTCCAGGTCAGCGCGCTCAACGCGGGGAAGGGCAAGAGCCACTATCTGCGCAGCAAGGGCGAGGCTGAAGATCTGATTCGGTCGGCCAGTGATATCGACGGCACCATCCTGCAGCCTTCGGTGATATTCGGTG
>JAPHSB010000412.1 GCA_026193295.1 Lysobacterales bacterium | reverse complement strand
TTCTTCTTCTGATTCTTCTTCTGATTCTTCTTCGGGCTGGATGCGCTCTAGGCCGACCAGTTTTTCCTCCTGGCGCAGCCGGATCAGCGTCACCCCCTGGGTATTGCGGCCGAGCGTCGAGATTTCTCCGGCCGTCGTACGCACCAGGGTGCCGCCGTCCGAGATCAGCATGATGTCGTCCTCGTCGGTGACCTGGATCGCCGAGATCAGCGCTCCATTGCGCTTGGAAGTCTTGATGCCGATGACGCCCTGGCCACCGCGCCCCTGGCAGTGATGCTCAACAGCCGGAGTGCGCTTGCCATAGCCATTTTCGGTGACGGTCAACACGTCGCCCTCGTCCATCACCAACATGGACACCACTTCCTGGCCCTTTTGCAGTCGGATGCCGATGACGCCGCGCGCGACCCTGCCCATCGAGCGGACGTCGCTCTCTGCAAAGCGGATGCACTTGCCCGAACTCGAAAACAACATGATGTCCTGCTGCCCGTCGGTCAGGCTGACGTTGACCAGTTCATCGTCCTCAGGGAGATCAATCGCCCATATGCCGTTGGCCCGCGGGCGCGAGTACTCGGACAGCGGCGTCTTCTTGACGATTCCCCTGCGCGTGGCAAAAAACACGAACAGGTCGTCGGGAAAGTCGCGCACGGGCAGAACCGCGTTGACCCGCTCTTCCTTCTCCAGCGGCAGCAGATTGACGATGGGCTTGCCGCGGCTGACATGACTGGCCTGGGGTAACTGGTAGACCTTCAGCCAGTGGATCCTGCCGCGACTGGTGAAACACAGCAACGTGTCGTGCGTATTCGCCACGAACAACTCGTCAATAAAATCTTCTTCCTTGATGCGGGTTGCTGATTTGCCGGTACCGCCGCGCCGTTGGGCCTGGTAGCGGTCAAGCGGTTGTGACTTGGCATAACCGGCATGGGAAATCGTGACGACCACGTTTTCCTCGGTGATCAAATCCTCCAGGCTCAGGTCGAGACGATCCTGCAGAATCTCGGTACGCCGCTGATCACCAAACTGCTCGCGCACCGCCAGCAGTTCATCGCGAATCACTTCCATCAGGCGCGCGGGGTCGGACAGTATCTGCAGCAATTCGCGGATCGCATCCAGGATTTCCTTATACTCCTGTCCCAGCTTCTCCTGCTCGAGCCCGGTCAAGCGGTGCAGACGCATATTGAGTATTTCCTGCGCCTGGACCGGCGATAACTGATACCCCGATTCCTGCAGGCCGAAACGGGCTTCCAGATCCTCCGGGCGCGAAGTCTCGGCACCACCCTGACCCAGCATGGCCGCTACCAATCCGGGGGGCCACAAGCGATCCAACAGGCGCTCCCGGGCGTCTGCGGGCGTCGGCGACGCCTTGATCAACTCGATGACTTCGTCCAGGTTGGCCAGGGCGACGGTCAGGCCCTCCAGTACATGGGCCCGATCCCGGGCCTTGCGGAGATCGAACAGTGTCCGCCGCGTGACCACTTCCCGACGATGACCAATGAATGCGGCCAGCACTTCCCGCAGGTTGAGCAGCCTCGGCTGACCCTGGACCAGCGCCACCATGTTGATCCCAAAAACGTTTTGCATGGTGGTGTGTTTGTACAGATTGTTCAGCACTACTTCGGGCACTTCACCACGACGCAACTCGATCACCACGCGCATGCCGTCCTTGTCCGACTCGTCACGCAGCTCCGTGATGCCCTCGAGTTTCTTTTCCTTGACCAACTCGGCGATTTTTTCCAGCAGGCGCGCCTTGTTCACCTGGTAGGGTAGCTCGGTGACGATGAGTGCCTGCTTGCCGGTGTTTTCGTCCGTTTCGACGTTACTGCGAGCCCGCACGTAAATGCGGCCACGACCGGTGTGATAGGCCTCTTGGATGCCCAGCGCCCCATTGATCACCCCGGCGGTGGGAAAGTCGGGGCCGGGCAGGTATTCCATCAACTGGTCGACGCTCAGCTGCGGGTCGTCGATCAGGGCAACGGTAGCGTCGATAACCTCGTTGAGGTTGTGGGGCGGGATGTTGGTCGCCATACCGACCGCGATGCCGGCCGAGCCATTGACCAGCAGGTTGGGCACCCGCGTAGGCATGACCGCCGGTTCCCGCTCGGTCTCATCGTAGTTGGGCGTGAAGTCGACCGTTTCCCGGTCGAGGTCGGACAGTAATTGATGGGCGAGGCGCGACATGCGCACCTCGGTGTAACGCATGGCGGCCGGTGCATCGCCATCCACAGAGCCGAAGTTACCCTGGCCGTCCACCAGCATGTACCGCATGGCGAATGGCTGGGCCATGCGCACAATGGTGTCATAGACCGCGGTGTCGCCGTGTGGGTGGTATTTGCCGATCACGTCACCGACGACGCGAGCTGACTTCTTATAGGGCTTGTTCCACTCGTTACCGAGCTCGTTCATGGCGAAAAGGACCCGCCGGTGGACAGGCTTCAGGCCGTCCCTGACGTCAGGAAGCGCCCGCCCGACAATGACGCTCATGGCATAGTCCAGGTAGGACTGGCGCATTTCGTCTTCGAGGTTTACCTGCAGCACTTCTTTGGCGAGTTCAGCCATTCTTGAAACTATCTCCGAATAATCTTATAAGCTAATGTTTTAGTTATATTTATGTATTTACGGAATGAAGAGAATTTCTATCCGCAAAGAGGCCTTTACCAAGCGCCGAATTATACCACGAAAGCGATATTTACGGCCGTTTTCCCGCTGTTTTTCAACGTATTCCGGGAAAAAAGTGGCTGTCGCCCCGATGCGTCAGTATCATCACGAATTGCGGCCAGAATCCACACGGAGAAATGACTATCATGGCGAACTCAAAGGCTCTGTTTAAGCGGGGATTTACCGTCGTGTTACTGCTTATCGCAATGCTGACTGTTCAGCATGCCGTGGCGGCCGAAAACCCGACCGCTGTCATTCATACCAACAAGGGTGACATACACGTCGAGTTCTTTGCCGAGCAGGCACCGCTGAGCGTTGAAAATTTCATCAATTACGCCAACAGCGGCTTTTACGACGGCACGATATTTCATCGCGTGATCAGCCACTTCATGATCCAGGGCGGTGGTTTCACCCCCGAAATGGAGAAAAAGCCCACCGGCGAGCCGATTCTCAACGAAGCCTCCAACGGCTTGTCGAACACGCGCGGCACCATTGCGATGGCGCGCACCAGCGACCCTCACTCGGCCACCTCGCAGTTCTTCATCAACGTGCAGGACAACATGAATCTCGACTACACCGGGCAGGCCGGGCCCGGCGGCTGGGGTTACGCTGTCTTTGGCCGCGTGACCAGCGGCATGGAGGTGGTGGACGACATTCGGTTCGCGCAGACCACGAAAGTCGGGCCGTTTGCCGACGTGCCTGTCGAGCCGGTGATCATCGAGCATGTTGAAGTCGAAGGCGGCTGAGCGCGACGCGAACGCGTTACCCCGGCATGTCGACACTGTTCATCTCCGACCTCCACCTGCAGGATAGCCAACCCGGGATCCAACAGTGGTTGCTGGCCTTTCTGAGCGGCGCCGCCAGCCAGGCCGAAACGCTCTATATTCTCGGCGATCTGTTCGAGTACTGGATCGGCGACGATGCCGTATCACCGCTGGCAGCCGAAATTGCGGTGGAGACTTCACGGCTGGTCGCGGGCGGCGTTGACTGCTATTTCATTCACGGCAACCGCGATTTCCTGCTCGGCGAGGACTACGCTGCGCGGGCCGGACTGCGCATACTGCCGGAAGAAACCGTCATCGACCTTTATGGCCGCCCCACGCTGCTGCTGCACGGCGACACGCTCTGCACCGATGACGTTGAGTACCAGGCGTTCCGCCGGCAGGCGCGTGATCCTGCCTGGCAGGCCGCCGTGTTGGGGCAGCCGGTCGAGGAGCGCGTGCGCATGGCGCAGGCAGCACGCGCTGCCAGCATGAAGCACACCGGCTCGGCCGCCATGGAGATCATGGATGTCAACCAGGAAGCCGTGCGGTCCGCTTTCCGCGGCCATGGCGTGCACCGGATGATCCACGGGCACACGCATCGCCCCGCCTTTCACCGTCATGAACTGGAGGATGGCACGATCGGTGAGCGCATCGTGCTGGCGGATTGGCACGACGGCGGCAGCTACCTGGAAGTTACTGCCGAGGGCGCGCGGGCGATTAACCTGTAGGAGCGGCTTCAGCCGCGATCGCTTTGCGCCCCAGATAACCCAATCGCGGCTGAAGCCGCTCCTACCGCGCCGCCAGAGCTTCCATTTCGTCGACCGAAAAACCCGCGCGGTAACGCGCCTCGAGGTTGAACGGGCCGCGCACGACGCCGCTGTAGCGGGTGTCGAGGAGTGCAAGGAAAGTCGCGTCCGGATCCAGCCCCTCCTCGGCACAGCAGTAGTGGAACCATCGCGTGCCGATGGCGACGTGCCTGACTTCTTCATCGAGGATTGTCTGGAAGGCGGCGACGGTCTCGTGGTCGTCGACTGCCTTGAGTCGCTCGATCATACCGGGAGTGACGTCCAGGCCGCGTGCTTCCAGAACGCGGGGCACCAGTGCCATGCGCACAAGACAGCTGTCGGCTGTCTTCTCCGCCATTTCCCAGAGGCCGTTGTGCGCCGGCAGATCCCCGTACGCGGCGCCCATGGAACGCAATCGCCGGCTCAACAAGTTGAAGTGACGCGCCTCGTCAGCTGCCACCGACAGCCAGTCGGCATAATAGGCTCCGGGCATTCCCCGAAAACGGTAGACCGCGTCCAATGCCAGGTTGATCGCATTGAACTCGATGTGCGCAATGGCGTGCACCAGCGCCGTCCTGCCCCCGGCGCTGCCCAAGCGGCGTCTCGGTACGCGGGAAGCATCGACCAGTTGCGGCTGCGCCGGCCGGCCAGGCGACCCGATCGGCTCCACCGGGCAATCCGGGTCCAGCGCGATAGCACCGCGCCGGTAGGCTACCCATAGATCCGACACTGCGCCGCACTTGGCCGCGGGGTCAGGCAGAGCCAGACACTGTCGACTGGCTTCGAACAGCCCCCCTGGCATCGGGCGCGGCGTCAGTTCCGCTCGTGCGGCTCAGAGACGGGCAATCAGGGCGTCCGCGAAGCCGGAGGTGGAAACTTCGGTGGCTCCCTCCATCTGCCGGGCAAAATCGTAAGTCACGATCCCGGCGGCCACGGTCTTGGTGAATGACTCGTTGATCAGGGCCGACACTTCGCGCCAGCCGATGTAATCGAACATCATGCAGCCGGAAAACATCAGCGAACTCGGGTTGACCTTGTCCAGGTTGGCGTACTTCGGTGCCGTCCCGTGCGTCGCCTCGAATACGGCGACGTGATCGGCCATGTTGGCGCCCGGCGCAATGCCCATGCCGCCCACTTCCGCGGCGAGGGCATCGGACAGGTAGTCACCGTTCAGGTTCATGGTGGCCAGCACATCGAACTCGGCCGGGCGCAATTGCATCAATTGGAAAGTGATGTCGGCGATGCGGTCCTTGATGAGGACCTTGCCTTCCGGCTGGACGCCGTCGTGCTTCTCCCACAGCTCGTCCTCGGTGATGGTCCGCTCGGAGAATTCATCACGCGCCACTTCGTAGCCCCAGTTGCGGAAGGCGCCCTCGGTGAATTTCATGATGTTGCCCTTGTGCACCAGCGTCACGCTTTCCCGCCCGTTGTCTATGGCGTACTGAATCGCCTTGCGCACCAGGCGCTTGGAGGCGAACGGCGAAATGGGCTTGATGCCGAGACCGGCGTCCTCGAAGAAATTGACACCCATTTCCTCACGCAGGAACTTCGCGAGCTTGCGATTTTCCGGCGTACCGGACTGGTACTCGATGCCAGAATAAACGTCTTCGGTGTTTTCGCGGAAAATGACGACGTCAACGTCCTGCGGGCGCTTCATCGGTGACGGAACGCCGTCGAAGTACTGGACGGGGCGCACACAGGCGTACAGGTCGAGTTCCTGGCGCAGCGAAACGTTCAGCGAGCGGAATCCGCCACCCACGGGCGTGGTCAAGGGACCCTTGATCGCCACGATCAATTCCTTGATCGCTTCCAGGGTCTCCGCCGGGAAATAGTCGCCGTCATAAATGCCCGCGGCTTTCTCACCCAGGTACAGCTCGGCCCAGTGCACTTTGCGCTTGCCGCCATAGGCCTTTTCCACCGCCGCGTCCCAAACCCGCAGTGCGGCGCGCGTAATGTCCGGACCGATGCCGTCGCCCTCGACGAAACCCAGGATAGGGTTGTCGGGCACGACCAGCTTGTTGTTGCTGATGCTGACTTTCTGTCCGGATTCCGGGAATTTTACGTGGCGGTAGCTCATACTTTTTTCCTTGGTCTGGTGGTGTTCTGATAATAGATTCTGGCAATCGTGCATTATACAGCGCAAGCCGGGATCCGGGGGTTCAATATGCGGGCTTAACGGGTTATTAATCCGGGCACGGCATAATGTGAGACGTCTCCACCAGCCCGCGCGGGGCCACCACCCACATGGCCGATGCAGTTGCCAAGCCAATTCACTGCAAAGACGTCCGCATCGCCGGCTGGCTGCTGTTAGCGGTCCTGTTGCACAGTTCCCTGCTGTTGATCCCGATGCAGAGGGGTCAGCCACCCGCACAGGCCCTCCAGCGCCTGACGGTCTCGCTACAGGGCACCGTGCGGCCACAAGAGGTTGACCCGGAACCCACGCTGCCAGAGCAATCAGTGCCGCCGGCAGCGCCTGCGT
>JAPHSB010000065.1 GCA_026193295.1 Lysobacterales bacterium | reverse complement strand
CTGATCGCGCTGCTGCCGGCAACTGCGAGCGCCGTCGAGGAGGCTGCGTACACTGTGTTAAAAAAGGATGGAGCGATGGAGTTGCGCGCCTACGCGGCTTCGATCGTCGCGGAAACCCGGGTCGAGGCGGATTTCGAAGATGCGGGTAACCGGGCCTTCCGCAAGCTGTTCCGCTACATCGACGGCGACAACGTGGCGCAGCAGGAGATCGCGATGACGGCGCCGGTCAGCCAGGCGCCCGCCGCGGAGAAGATCGCCATGACCGCACCGGTGGCGCAGCGGCCGGCAACCGGTGGCTGGGTCGTCAGTTTCATGATGCCCGCGTCCTACACGATGGACACCATCCCCCGGCCAGCCGACCCGGCGGTGCAGTTGCGCGCCGTCCCCGCCTACCGCGCCGCCGTTATTCGCTACAGCGGCTTCTGGAGCGAGGAGCGCTACGATGAGCACTTGCGGGAATTGCGTTCGTGGATAGCAGGGCAGGGCCTCGAGATCGCCGGTGACCCGGTCTGGGCGCGCTACGATCCGCCGTTCAAACCCTGGTTCATGCGCCGCAACGAGATCCTGGTGCCGGTTCGCTAGCGCGCCGGCGCACCCGCTACATCCTGTCCAGGACCAACCGGCCAGGGCCGCTCAGGACATTCGGGCTGTCGGGAACAGACGAATAGCGCACAGGGACGTCTTGAGCGTGTCCTGAGCGGCCCTGGCCGGTTGGTCCCTGCGCCAGAAATGACGACCGCGCGCCGACCCCTAGAGCGCTTCCCGTCCGTGCGGGGCCCACAGGTCCAGTTGCGGACCCACCGGCACCACGCCGGGCGGGTTGATCATGTCGTGGCTTACGTAGTAGTGGTGCTTGATGTGATCCATGTCGATGGTCTCCGCCACGCCTTCGTGCTGGTAGAGATCGCGCGTGTAGGCCCACAGGTTCGGGTAGTCGACCAGGCGGTGGATGTTGCACTTGAAGTGGCCGACATAGACCGGGTCGAAGCGGATCAGGGTGGTGAACAGCCGCCAGTCGGCTTCGGTCAGGCGCTCGCCAAACAGGTAGCGGCGATTGGCCAGCCGGTGTTCCAGCCAGTCCAGCGTTTCGAACAGTGGCACCACGGCCTCTTCGTAGGCCGCCTGCGAGGTGGCGAAGCCGGCCTTGTAGACGCCGTTGTTCACGCAGCTGTAAATGCGCGCGTTGATCTCGTCGATCTGGTTGTGCAGATCGGCCGGATAATAGTCGCCGGGCAGTGCGCCGATGCCGTCGAAGGCGCTGTTGAACATGCGGATGATCTCCGCTGACTCGTTCGAAACAATGGTCTGTTCCTGCTTGTCCCACAGCACCGGCACCGTGACGCGGCCCGAATAGTCCGGGTTGGCGGCCGTGTAGACCTGGTGCAGGTAGTCCGCCCCGAAAAACGGGTCGGGAATGACCCCGTCGTCCTCGGCAAAGGTCCAGCCGTGGTCCGCCATGTGCCAGTGCACCACCGACAGCCCGATCATTTCCTCCAGCCCTTTAAGGTGACGGAAAATCAGCGTGCGGTTGGCCCAGGGGCAGGCCAGCGACACGTACAGGTGGTAGCGTCCGGCTGCGGCCTTGAAGCCGCCGCGGCCACTGGGGCCGGGGCTGCCGTCGGCCGTGACCCAGTTGCGGAACTGGGCCGCGCTGCGCACGAAGTGGCCCTCGTGCGCCTTGGTGTCGTACCACTGGTTCTCCCAATTGCCGTGTATCAGTAATCCCATGTCGTATTCCTTTCCTGTTGCAATGGTCCTGGCGGTCAGAACCGGTTGTGGCGGTAGTCGTCGAAGGCCTGAATGATCTCGTCCCGCGTATTCATCACGAAGGGGCCGCCGCGCGCGACGGGTTCGTTCAGCGGCTGCGCCGAAACCAGCAGGAAGCGGGCGCCCGACGGGCTGCCGACCTGCACGCGGTCACCGCGGCCGAGGATGCCCAGCGTGCGGTGAGCCAGCAGCTTTTGCAGCCCGCCGACCAGTAGTTCGCCCTCGATCACGTAGAGGAACGTGTTGTCGCCGGCGCCGACTGCCTGTTCGAAACTGAGGCCAGCCGGCAGCGTGACGTCGAGGTAGGTCGGCTTGACCCAGTCATTCTTCACCGCACCGGTGGTGCCTTCGCTGGTCGTTCCGGCCACCACGCGCACCTGCGTACCGTCTTCACGCTGCTCCAGCGGAACGCCCGCGGGCGGGTACTCCTGGTAGCCCGGTTTGGTCATCTTGGCCCGTGCCGGCAGGTTGACCCACAACTGGAACCCCATTAGCAGGCCGTTTTCCTGCTCAGGCATCTCCGAGTGCACGATGCCGCGCCCGGCGGTCATCCACTGCACGCCACCTGGTTCGATCACGCCCTCGTTGCCGGCGTTGTCCTTGTGCCGCATGCGGCCGGCCAGCAGGTAGGTGACGGTCTCGAAACCCCGGTGCGGGTGGCTGGGAAAGCCGCCGATGTAGTCTTGCGGCGAATCCGAGCCGAAGGCGTCCAAAAGCAGGAAGGGATCCAGCATGTTGAGCTCGGGCGTGCCGATGATACGCGTCATGCGCACGCCGTCGCCGTCGGAAGCGGGCATTCCCGGCGTGACCAGCGCCAGTTCCCGGATGCCGTTGCCGGAAAGCGTCGTGTTCATGTCAGCTCCTCTGCCGGTTGTCGATGGAGTAGGCCCCGGCGCCGTGCGAAACCACCAGCAGCAGCCCACCCGCGATCGACAGGTTCTTCATGAAGAACAGCATCTGGGTCTGGTCGCCCAGGTTCGAGTGGAAAATCAGCGTTGCCAGAAGCGTGAAGCCGGCCAGCAGGAATGCGGTCAACCGCGTGTGCCAACCCAGCATCAGAAGCAGTCCACCGGCCACTTCGAGCACAATCACCAGTGGCAGCAGCGCGCCGGGCACGCCCATGGAATCCATGTAGCCTTGCATGCCCGAATACCCGGAAATCTTGTTGAGGCCTGCCACTACGAACATCAGGGCGAGCAGGATGCGACCGATCGGGGCCGCGAGATCCTGGACGTGTTTCATAGCATTCTCCTGGAACAGTTGATCAATGGCGTTCATCCTAACTGTTGTTGGAATAGTAAAAAATATGACGAAAAGCAAATAATAGTTCTGTAATATAGAACAATGACTGCATTCGATGAGATGAGCAGTTTCGTGCGCGTCGTGGAAGCCGGCAGCATCAGCAAGGCCGCGGAGCAATTGGGCATGGCGAAATCCGGTGTGAGCCGGCGCCTGGCAGATCTGGAATCACGGCTGGGTGTGCGCCTGTTGAATCGCACCACGCGCCGCTCCAGCCTGACCGATGCGGGCCGGACCTATTACGAGGGCGCGGTCAAACTGCTATCGGACGTGGCGGAACTGGATGCCGTGGTTGCTGACAGCGAGGCTTCGCTGAAGGGCAGATTGCGCCTGGCGGCCCCTTTGTCCTTCGGACTGTGCCACCTGACACCCGCCATCGAGGAGTTCATGAAAGCCCACCCCGAGGTCATGATCGACCTCGATTTCTCCGATCGCCAGGTCGACCTGGTGGCCCAGGGCATTGATCTGGCAGTCCGCATCGCGGAGCTGCGCGATTCCAGCCTGAAAGCCCGGCGCATCTGCCCGATCCGCTTCATGCTGTGCGCCAGTCCCGCTTACCTGGAGCATCACGGCACACCGCGCACCCCGGAAGGATTGGCAAAGCACCATGTATTGCACTATGACATCGGTGGGGGCCCGGTCCTGAGGCTGGCGGACGGGCGTGGCGGCGAGCAGCAGTTGCATGTGAAGCCGCAGCTGGTGGCCAACAACGGCGATTTCCTGTGCGACATGGCCATCGCCGGGCACGGCATCATCCTGACGCCGACCTTCATCGCCTGGCAAGCCGTCGCCATGGGTGAACTGATGCCGCTGATGCGCGACTGGTGGCCGCCGCCTCTCAACGCCTACGCGGTCTATCCGCAGACCCGCTACCTGTCGCGTCGGGCTCGTGGCTTTATCGACTTCCTGGCCGAGCGGTTCGGCGAAAATCCGTATTGGGACCAATGACTCAAGGCCTCCGACTTCCGGGGCGCGGTAGCCTATAATCGGTAGCCAACGGAATAACCGGGCGGGAGCCACAACAGCATGCAGCGTTTTTTACTCATCCTCCTTGGCTTAACATGGTGCGCCCTGTCGTTGCCGGTTCAGTCGGGCGAACTGGTGCGCCAGTTTTCCGGCGACCGCAGCAAGGAAACCGTCGATTTCGAAGTGGAGGCGCCGTGGCTGATCGACTGGCGGGTCAACAGCGATTTTCCGAACTCCATGGGCATCTCGGTGGTGCTGCGTAACGCCAATGGCGCCTACGAGGGCCTGGTGTTCAAGACCAAGGCGCCGGGCAACGGCGTGCGGCTGATGCAGGAGGGCGGGCGCTACAGCTTCAAGGTCGACGCCACGGTCGCCAACTGGACCATCAAGGTAGAGCAACTCACGCCGGCAGAGGCGGAGCTGTACACGCCGAAAGCCAAAAGCGTGCTGGACTGAAGCCCTCGTGCCGGCCCACCGGGTGCGCGGCGATCCCGCAGACCTTTGTAGGAGCGGCTTCAGCCGCTATGGGCGCGCCAGACATCAGCGAAACGCAGGAGCGGCTTCAGCCGCGATTGTTGCATCGGGAACCAAGCCAATGACCAAGCGCCAAACCAGAACTCCATTTCCAGACCTCGACCAGGTCCGTGAGTTGCCGGTGCAACTGGATTACGTGATCCCACCGGAATGGGAAGACCGCAACGGCCATGTAAACGTGCAGTTCTACCTGACCCTGTTCGAGCTGGGCGGCTGGAAGATCCTGGAGGATAATGGCTTCGATGAGGCGTGGATGCAGCGCAGCCAATACAGTTTTTTCGACCTGGAGCATCATCTGCGTTATCTCGCGGAGATTGGCGTCGGCGACCGGGTAACGGCTTACAACCGGGTAGTCGGCAAGAGCGACAAGCGCTTCCACGGCCTGTACCTGATCGTCAACGAGAGTCGTGGCCGCCTGGCCTGTGTGCTCGAATACATGTCGGCCGGCGTCGACATGCGTCAGCGCCGGACCGCGCCGATGCCATTAGAATTGCTGGGAGGCCTGGATCGGTTGTACGCCGACCACCAGAAGCTGTCCTGGCCCCCGCCCCTGTGCGGCATCATGGCCCCGTAGGAGCGAACACTGTTCGCGATTTGATTCCGGAATGAATTCGGTCCTACGGGCGCGGGAATCGTTTTCGACCGACCAAGGTTTAAGCGATGGAATATAAAGATTACTACCAGATCATGGGCGTCAAGCGCGATGCCACCCAGGACGAGATCAAGCGCGTCTACCGCAAGCTGGCGCGCAAGTATCACCCCGACGT
>JAPHSB010000246.1 GCA_026193295.1 Lysobacterales bacterium | reverse complement strand
TGAAAACCGTTTTTCCCGAATAAATTCGGTCCTACGGGGACATTCCGGAATGAATTCGGTCCTACGTGGTCTTTGCGGACGAATTCGGTCCTACACGAGTAGGTCTTTGAGTATTTCCCGGGCTTTTTCGTGATCGAGGGTTTCCAGCGCGACAATGCCCGCCTTGGCGTCCTTGTTGACGATGTGCATCCCGCGCACGTCCACGTTGGCTTCGGCCAGGCGCCGGGACAGTTCCGCCAGTGCGCCCGGGTGTCGGTCCAGCCGCACCAGCAGGTGCTCGCTGGCGACCACGCGGTAGCCGGCATTTGACAGCAGGCTGAAGGCTCGCTTGTAGGGCCCCACGGTCAGCGTGAGCACGGCGGTATCGCCCAGCGTGCTTCCGGTAAAGTCCTGCACCGCGATGCCCTCGCGCTCGAGCAGCGTGGTCACCTCGGCCAGCAGACCGGGATGGTTCTCCTGGATGATGGTCAGTACTTTCATGGCCCGGAACCTCCGGCACGCTCGATGTCGCCAATCAAGCGGTCGATCTGTTCGCGGCGGACATGCGGCATGCAGATGATGTGACTGTAGCCGCCGGCCGTGGCCAGTTGCCACTTGTCGCAGACCGCCTGCGGCGGCTGCGGAAAGACGACCGTGATCGCTTGCGGGTTGCGCCAGGCGGCGAGACCGATATCCTTGAAGCGCTGTTCCGCGTAGGCCGCGACCGCCAGTGATTCGACAATGCGCCGGCGCAGTCCCTCGACACCCAATGAGCGGATCGCGTACCACATCATCAGCGGCGTGAAACCATTGCGCGACCCACTGATGGTGGTGTCGACGCTGCCGATGTAGGCCACTGAGTGCCCGATACGTTCGACGTGGCCGCGCCTGGCCAGAACGATGCCGCAGGGGATGGGCGAGCCTATGAACTTGTGGCCCGAGATCGCAATGCTGTCGGCGCCGTCCTCGAAATCCCAGGCTGGGGGTGGGTCCAGGAACGCGGCATAGCCGCCACACAACGCCGCATCGCAATGGACATAGCGGTTCTCGATCGCCAGATCGTCGAGGATGGAGCGGATCAGCACGATGTCGTCGCGCGCCTCCTTCATGGTCGAGCCGATGTTGGCGAAGATGATGGGCGGTGCGTCGCGGCGAATGCGCAGCGTCTCGCGCAAATCCTCGTAATCCATCTCGCCATTGGGCTGCGAGCGGATCATGATATGCCGCATGTTCAGGAAGTGCAGGTTTTTGCCAACGCTGTAGTGGCTGTCCTGCGAAAAGTAGGCGATCCCGTCCGGCAGCAGTTCGCGCCCCAGGTACAGGCCGTAAAGATTGCCCTCCGTGCTGCCGTTGGTGACGTAGCCCCACCACTTGTCCTCCGGCGCCCGCGCGAGCCGGGCAAAGAACGCGACGACCTCCTGCTCGAACTCATGCGAGTTGAGCAGGTAGGTCATCGGCATGAACGGGTCGCCGGCATTGTTCAGGCTGAACGACAGGAATGGCGTCAGCGCGCTGTAATCGAAATCGAACGCGACCGGAAAACCGATTTCCAGCTCGGCGTCTCGCTGCAACCGGTCGAGAAACCGGTCCAACTGCAACTGCTCGGTGCGGGGCAACGACATATGATTCGATTGGCGGCGATTCGGCATGGCCAGGTCCACGGCCCCCATTGTGCGCCGGGCCACCGGGCGACTCCATGACCGTAATCAACGTCTGGCCCGACACCCTGTGTTTTATCCTTCCTGTTCATGCACTTGCGGCTCGCGGACCGAAACCTTGCATCACCCGTGCTCGCCGATCGGCTATGATGTGACCGACCCGATATCAATCGTATGGGAAGTCGATGGACTGGACGATCCTCTGGTGGCTGCTGGCCGCCCTGACTGTCATCGCCGGACTGGCCGGCACCGTGGTACCGGCACTGCCCGGCGTTCCGCTGGTCTTCGCCGGCTTGTTTATCGGCGCCTGGATCGACCATTTTGAAATCGTGGGCTGGACGACGATCGGCGTGCTGGCGGTTCTCACAGTGATAGCCGTGGTGGTGGACTTCGTGGCCAGCGCCGCGGGCGCCCGTTACCTTGGCGCGGGCTCTCGCGCGTTCTGGGGCGCCACGGCCGGAGCCGTGGTGGGCATCTTCTTCGGCATTCCGGGCATGCTGCTCGGACCCTTCATTGGCGCAGTGCTCGGCGAACTCAGCGGCGGCAACGACCTGGTCCGGTCGGGCCGGGCCGGGGTCGGCGCCTGGCTGGGCATGGTGGTGGCCACCGCCGTCAAGCTGGCCATCGCCTTCCTGATGATCGGCCTGTTCCTGTTCCGTGTCGGCTTCGAGCAGATCTCGACCAGCTGAAACAATCAGTCCTTGCGGTACTTGAACTTCCGCCACAGCGCGCGGCCGACGATGCGTAGCTTGTTGCGCGTGTCGAAGCGCCGGATATTGGTCTTTACCGCACCGATGGTGAATTGCGTGCGCTTCGAATAGTCGATGCGCACGTCGACGATGACCGGCCGGTTGTCGGCCATGTGCGACAGGGTCCGTTCGATCGCCGCTTCAATGCTGTTGTCGTTCTCGATTGCCACGAACTCGCAACCCGTGGCGGCAGCCAGGGCCCGGTAGTCGAGTGTCCCGACCGCGGTGCAGGTTTTGCGCTGGTAGGGCATCTCCTGGGCTTGCGCAATCTGTGACAACTCACCGTCGTTGAATACGAACCAGGCCACCCCCAGCCCGTTCCGCGCGGCCGTGACGGTTTCGAGGCCGGTCATCAGGAAGGCCCCGTCACCGACGATGCCCACGACCTGCCGCTCGGGCCGGGCGAGCTTGGCCCCGATGCAGGCAGGCACGCAGTAACCCATGCAATTGAAGTCGGTCGGTGACAGGAAACTGCCGTCCTCGAGAATGGGCATCAGCTCGGCGGTCAGAAAAGTGTGGTTGCCGTCGTCCGCCACCACGATGGCGTCCCGCTCGAGTCCCCGCCGAAGGGCCTGGAAAAACCGCCCGGGATTGACCCGACCGGCGGAATCGTGATCGAGCCATTCCTTGACCCAGGCGGCCTTGTCGGCGGCAATGCTCGCTTTGAGCTCGGTGCTGTCACGGGCCGGCACCGTCTCCAGCAACCGCTGTGCTAACGCGGGCACGGCATCACGCGCATCCGCGTGGATCGGGACGGGGGTGGGGTGATTGCGGCCGATGGCTCCGGGGTTGATGTCCACGTGCACGAGTTTTTCCGGCGGTATGGCGCCAAAACTGCCCGTGCAGATCTCGGCGAAACGCGTGCCGACGGCGAGCATGGCATCGCAGTCACGAAAAGCGTTCTGCGCGGCCGGCACTGCCGATGGCCCGAAACCCATCCCGGTATGCAGCGGGTGGTCGGCCGGGAAGGATGCGAGACCCTGCAGCGTGGTCGCTACCGGGGCGCCAAGGTGTTCGGCCATGCGGCGGATGTCGTTGATCACGTGCCGCGCCCCCCAGCCGACGAAGATTCCCGGCTTCGCGGCCCGGGACAAAAGTTCGACCGCGGCCGCCACGGCATCCGGATCGAGCGATGGCCGCTCCACCGTGCCGTCAAAAGACGGCAGTTCGGTGACTTCCCCCGTAAACAGCTGCAGGTTCGCGGGCAACTCGATGTAAACCGGCCCGGGCTCGCCTTCGACTGCCGTGCGGTAGGCGCGGTAGACCGTGGGCACGACTTCGTCGTAGCTTTCGATCTTGTAGGTGGCCTTGGTCAGGGTCCGCATCAGGGCCTGCTGATCGACGTCGTGCAACTGGAACCCCTGCTCCATGTCAGTCCGGACGCCGCCGGAAATAACCAGCATCGGAATGCCGTCCAGGAACGCTTCGCCGATACCGCTCATGGCATGGGTCAGGCCGGCGGCCGGCACCACCATCAGCACACCGATGCTGTCGGAGGCGCGGCTGACCGCATCGGCCATGAAGGCGGCGCCCCCCTCGTGGGTCACCAGAACGGGCTGAATGCTTGCGGATTCCTGCAGTTCGTCGTACAGCTCGATGTTGTGGACGCCGGGAATGCCGAAGGTATACCTCACCCCGATCTGTTCCAATGCCTGGCGCACGAGCCATGCAGCGGTCTTTTTCATGTCCTGTCTCTCCTGCAGCCTGTCAGCACGTGAAGGGCTGGATGCCGACAGCTTCGTAAAACAAAGTCGGGTCGAAGCAGCGATCGCCCTTGAACACCGCGACCGGCCGCCGCACGGCGCTGATATCCTCCAGCAGATTTCTGGCCGGCGGTGAGCAAGCCATAATGCACGGTGCCTGCCTCCCGGGCCTGCGTGGCCCCGGACAGGAGAAGAAGGGCCCCCACCCATGGCAGCACGCAAGCAGCTTTACGCCGCTCGAGCTCGTGGGCTTCGCCGGCTCGATATTGTTCGCCCATTACTCTATATCCCTGAAGCTATCCGGACGGAGGCCCGACCCCATGCCGACCTGTTCGTGAATCTGTGCATGATACCTCCGCCGAAAGGCCGACAGGACATCTTCGCTGAGTGCCGGATCCACGCCGATACGCTCCATGGCCATGCGGGAAAGCTCCAGGCTCGCCTCGACGTTTTCGGATACCACACCTGCCGCGCCGAGCCGGCTCAGGCTCTGGCAGGTTTCGAGGTTGTGGCCGCGGGCGAAGATCTCGACCTGCGGGTATTGCTCCCTGATCGCGGCGACAAGGTCCTTGCTCGCCTCCGGGTCGTTGAGCGTCACCACGATCACCCGGGCATCCGCCGCGCCCACCGACTTAAGCACCCCCGGGTTGCTCATGTCTCCGTAGTACACCGGGCTGCCCCGTTCACGCGCCCGTGCAATCAATGCCGGGTCGGAATCGAGCGCAACGAATGGCTGGCCCGCCCGCGCCAGGATCTCACCTATGCGGTGGCCCACGCGGCCGAAACCGACCACCACGACGGGCGCGTTCGGGTGCAGCTGTTCGTCCATGTTTCCGGCGGCCGGTCGCCTCGGTTCAACGACCAGGCGCCGCGCCAATTGGGCCAGCGCCGGGGTAACCATCATGCTCAGCAGAACCACCAGCAGAAGTTCCTGGAAAAGCTGCTCGCCCAGCAACCCGTTCTGCCAGGCCAGTGCAAACAGCACCAGGGCGAACTCCCCGCTTTGGGCAAGCAACAGCGCGACCGCCACCGAGGACCGCCACGGCAGGCCGAACAAACGGCCCAGCGGCAGCAGGATCAGCACCTTGAGCGCGATCAGCAAGGCCAGCAGCACGATCGAGCCGACCGGATCGGACAACAATAGGCCGAGATTGAACGACATGCCCATCGACATGAAGAACAAGCCGAGCAGCAGCCCCCGAAAAGGCTGGATCTCGGCAATCACCTGGTGGCGATAGGCCGACTCGGAGATCAACAGGCCGGCCAGGAAGGCCCCCATGGCCATGGACAGGCCGGCGTGCTCGGTCGCCATCGCCGCACCCAGCACGATCAGTACCGCCGATGCGGTAAATACTTCCGGGCTGCCGGCCCGCGCCACGCGGTGCAGCAAAGGGTGCAGGAAATAGCGGCCGGCAAGCACCACGAGCGCCAGGATTGCCAAGGATTCAAGCAGCGCCAGACCGATATCGGCGCCGACGCTCATGCCCGGCGCCGCCAGCAGGGGGATCAAGGCCAGCAAGGGCACGACCGCAAGATCCTGCAACAGCAGAACAGCCACGGAAGCCCGCCCGTAGTGGGAGGTGAGCAGCTTCTGGGACGCCAGTATCTGCAGCACGAAGGCCGTCGAGGACAGCGCCAGCGCCGGACCCACCAGTATCGCGGTCCGCAGCGACATACCGAACAGGAAGAAACAGGCTATGGCCAGCACAGCCCCGGTGAGCAGCACCTGGGCGCTGCCGAGCCCGAAAACCTGGCGCCTCATCAGCCACAGCCGTGACGGCTTGAGTTCGATTCCAATAACGAACAGCAGCAACACGACCCCGATTTCCGCGAGGTAGCCGATTTCACTTACGTTGCCTATGGCCGCCAGGCCGGAAGGTCCCACGATAAGCCCGGCGACCAGGAAGCCCGGCACCGCGCCCAGTCGCACAAGTTGGAACAGCGGTACGACCACCACGGCCGCAAGCAGCAGTATGACGATGTCGAACAGATAGGCGGAAATCATCGGGGCCGGCCTCCACGCGCTGCCCACATCACAGCTTAACAGACTGTGGTCAACTCCCGCTTCAGGGCCAGGAAATCGCCGGCTATGGTGCTGGACAACACGGTCTTGCCTCGCACGGCGGCGAGTTCTGCCGGCAGCGGTACTTCGAGATTCAGCGTTTCCTGGATCACTTCCATGAACTTCGCGGGGTGCGCCGTGCACAGGAACACGCCTTCCTCGCCGGGCTCGAGGCAGCGGTCCAGCGCCGCCCAGGCCAACGCGCTGTGCGGGTCGGCCAGGTAGCCACGCCGATGCAGGGTGCGCATGGCCGCGCGGGTTTCGTCGTCGTCCAGCGCCAGCGATGACAGCAGGTTTTCGAGTGACAGGCCGTGACGCTCGCCCAGTTCCAGCACACGGGGGAAGTTGTTGGGCAGCGAGATGTCCATCGCGTTGGTGATGGTCTCGATCGTGGGATTGGGGTCCCAGTGGCCGGACGCGAGAAACCGCGGCACCGTGTCGTTGGCGTTGGTGGCGGCGATGACGCGCTTGTAAGGCAGCCCGATGCGGCGCGCGATCAGGCCGGCAGTGATGTTGCCGAAATTGCCGCTCGGCACACTCAAGACCATGTTTTCGATGGTGTTAACCGCGGCGCCGGCCTCGAAGTAATAGCAGACCTGCGCCAGCAGGCGCGCGATGTTGATCGAGTTGGCCGAATTCAACCCCAGCCCTTCCTTGAGCTCCGGATCTTCGAATGACTGCTTGACCAGTTGCTGGCAGGTATCGAAATCCGCGTCGACCGCCACGGTGTGCACGTTGCCGCCCAGCGTGCAGAACAGCTTCTCCTGCAGCGGCGAAACGCGGCCTTTCGGGTACAGGATGACCACGCGGATGCCCGGCTGACCGAAGTAAGCGTGCGCCACCGCCGCGCCGGTGTCGCCCGAAGTCGCTGTGAGGATGGTCATCGGCCCGCCGTCGTGGAATTCGGCCAGGCAACGCGCCATGAAGCGGGCGCCGAAGTCCTTGAAGGCCAAGGAGGGCCCGTGAAACAGTTCCAAAGCGTGCACGCGGTCGTCCAGGGCACGCGCCGCAATCGGAAAATCGAAGGCGGAAGTGACCATCCGCTCGACCGTTGCCGCGTCGATCTCGTCGCCCAACAGGTGCTGCATTACAGCGGTACTTCGCGGCACGAACGGCATTTCCAACAGGCCGGGCACGTCGCTCAGCGTCTCGAACCGGTCCGGGAAGAACAGGCCCTGCTTGCGCCCGAGGCCGCGCAGGACGGCTTCGCGAAAGCTGACCTGCTCGCTGGAATCCTTGATATTGCACAGTAACACCCGCCGCCTCCTTAACCCCGGATGCTGCGGGCGCCGCCGAGATCCGCACGGCAGATGTGGACGAAGCCCCGGTCGTTCTGCTGGTAGTTTGCACCCATCCACCTCGCCACGCGCCGGGCAATGTCGGAATCGTCGACCAACGCGAAAATGGTCGGGCCGGAACCCGAGATGCCCACCGCCAGGGCGCCAAGCTCGCGCAACTCGACGCGGGCCTCGTCAAAACCCGGCAGCAGTTTGCGGCGGTACGGCTCGGCGATGTGGTCGACGATGCACTCGGCCGCGAGGCGGGTCTTGCCGCTGTGCAGGGCGTGCACGAACTGGGCGAACTGCGCGCCGTGTCGCACCGCGACCGCGCGGGGAATCGCGTCCGGCAGCACCGAGCGCGCTTCCTTCGTCACCAGCTTGGTGCCGGGCCAGCAGACCACCGCCCGCCAGGCTCCGGGCCACGGCAGCGCGTACTCCCGCTGGCTGCCCGGTGGACACAGGCGAAGGCCGCCGAACAGGCAGGGCGCCACGTTGTCGAGGTGAATCTCCCCGCTGATCTGGCCTTCCATCCTCGCCATCAAGCGAAAATTTTCCAGCGTGCTCAACAGGTGGTCGTGCCAGCGATTGAGCGCCTCCAGGGTGGCGACGATGGAACTGGCGCTGGAGCCCAGCCCGCTGCCGATCGGCAACCGCTTGTCCAGCGTGACCTTGAGCGGGGAGACCGTGATACCACGTTTGGCCGCAGTCTCCTGGAAGGCGCGACAGCAGGCGAGCACGATGTTGTCTTCGGGGTCCGGCGGCAGGTCGACGGCAAAAGGGCCGGTCAGATCGAGTTGCCAGTCGTCGGCCGACCCGTCAGCCAGCGGCGTCAGCTGCACGAGGTCGCCCAGCAGGGTCTTGTTCATCGGCGCCAGCGCCAGGCCGAGCGCATCGAACCCCACCGACAGGTTGCCTATGGAGGCAGGTGCGTACACCGTCAACATCAGCTTGTTGGCCTGCTCCGTGCTCATTTCCCAATCCGTGCTCGTTTCGTTGATCTGTTCAATTGTCCAGAGGCCGCCACACCGTGCGCAGCAGGTCGCCGAAGACGCCGGCGGCCGTCACCGCCGCGCCGGCGCCATAGCCGCGCAACACCATCGGAATCGGCTGGTAGTAATGCGTGTGAATGACCAGGGCGTTTTCACCATCGCGAATGGCGCCGAGCGGCTTGCTGCCCGGCACCGCCTCGATGGCTACCCGGCAGCGGCCGTCCTCCAGGCGCGCCACGTAGCGCAGCACGCTGTCCTCCGCGCCGGCAGCCGCAACACGCCCGGCGAAATCGGCGTCCAGGGTAGCCAGCGTATCGATCAGTTCCGAGCGGTCCACGTGGCCCACCACGTCCAGCGGCACCACC
>JAPHSB010000099.1 GCA_026193295.1 Lysobacterales bacterium | reverse complement strand
TGGTAAGCGGGTAGGCGCATGAGTGGCTGGCGGCAGGTTGTCCTGCTCTCCGGCTCAGCGGCCCCGAGTCACAGCCTCGGGGCTTCCCTCTCGGATAGCCGGCCTTGACGGGGCCGGCCTTACAGGACATCCCTGATCCTGGGCGGCCTCGATCGGGCATCCCGCCCGATCGCCCCTAAGGCCACCTGTCCGCTCGGCGCTTCGAAGTTCGCCGAACAACCTGCCGCCAACCGCGCATGCGTGAAACGGTTGTGCGAGCCAAGGGCCTTGCAAAAGGGTGTGGGCCGCGAGGTGCTTTGGCAGCCCTTTATCCGCCGAGTGAATGAGTCGGTCCGGGGCGATTTTCAGGGAGAAAATCGAGGGCTGAATGGACAGGATGTCCATCCAGCCCGGTCCCGATCAGGCCGCCTCATTCACAAGGGAAGCCCGCAGGGCCGGATTGGCAGGGCTGCCAAAGCACCTCGCGGTTCGCGCCCGCGCCTGGCAATGGACTAGCGCAGGCGGCCGAGTTTCTGGCCCATCAGCACGACGTCGTCGGGGCCGAAGTCATCCAGCGAAGAGACGGCCCCCGGGGGCAGCAGCACGATCACCGTCGAGCCCATGTTGAAGCGGCCCATTTCCTGGCCGCGCTGCAGCACGATATCGCGGCGCGACCAGTCGCCATGGGTCACCTTGCGGCCGTAGGGCGGCGTGATGACGCCGGCCCAGACGGTTTCAATGCTGGAAACCAGCATGGCGCCGACCAATACCAGCGCCATCGGGCCGTGCGTCGTTTCGAACACGCTGATCACCCGTTCATTGCGGGCGAAAAGGTTGGGCACGTGGCGTACGGTTGCCGGCGACACACTGAACAGGCGGCCGGGCACGTGGATGGTCCGCAGCAGCTTGCCGCCGACGGGCATGTGCACGCGGTGGTAGTCACGCGGTGACAGGTAGATGGTATGGAAGAAGCCGTTGTTGAACTCCGCGCAGGCCGGATCGTTGGCCAGCAGGGCCCGGATGCCGTAGTGGTGACCCTTGGCCTGGATGATGCGGTCCGTGGTGATGCGACCGCACTGGCTGATGCGGCCGTCGCTGGGGCTGACCAGTGCTTGCGGGTCCGGATCCAGCGGGCGCAGGCCATCCGCCAGTTCGCGGGTGAAAAAGTCGTTGAAGGTCGCGAAGTCGGCAGCGTCCTGCAGCCGGGCTTCGCTCCAGTCCACGCCGGCCAGGCCGCCGACGATGGCGATCTGGAGGTTCTTGACGGGCGCCAGCCGGATGCGCATGAAGGCATGCACCAGCCGGCTCAGCAGGCGGTGGGGCAGCAGGTACTGCAGTCCGGCAAAAAGTTTTTCGATCGGGGCCATCGCGTCAGCCTGTTCAGTTCAAAAGCGCCAGCAGATCATGCACCATCTTGTCGGCGTCGTGCGGCGCGGGGAAGACGCCGTGGAGCCGACCCCGGGGATCGGTCAGCATGATGCTGGCCGAATGGTCGACCGTGTATTCATCGCTGCCCGGTTCGTGTGGCTCGATGCGGTAGGCGACCCCGATCTGCTTGCTGAGCGCCGCGAGCTGTTCCGGGCTGCCGGTAACGGCGAGGAAGTCCGGGTCGAAGTAGTCGGCGTATTCCTTGAGGCGCTGCGGCGAATCCCGCTCGGGATCGACCGATACGAAAATCACCTGGTACGCGGCCTTGTCCCCGCCGGAAGCCGCCACGGCCTGGTTCACCTGGTGCAAATCATACAAGGCGCTGGGGCAAACGTCCGGGCAGTGCGTGAAGCCGAAAAACAACAGCGACCATTTGCCATTCAATCGCTGCAGCGAAAATGGCTCGCCATCCTGGTCGACCAGGCCGAAATCGGCGAGGACGCGTGGTTCGGGCAGGATCCTCAGGGCGGCCGTCATCGTGGCCGGCCCTTCCTGCTTTAACTTCCACAGGCTAAAGCCCGCGGCGGCGCTGATCAGCGCCACCAGCGCTGCCAGCAGGATGAAGCGGAAATCGGTTCGGTTTTTGCTCACGCTGGATCTGCCTGTTGCCGTTGCGGGACGCGCTGGCAGCGGTCCCTTGCAGCCTCGATTATACTGCGCCCTTTGGCATTGGGGGCGTCCGAAGCGAACCTGGCTTATGACAGAGACACAGATGACCGTGGCGGAGTGGATCGATCGGATCAGCGCCCAACTCGATCAGGCTGGGCTGCACTTCGGTCACGGCACCGACAATGCGCGTGACGAGGCGGCGTGGCTGGTGCTGCACACCATCGGGGCTCCGCTGGACGGGCGGTTCACGGATTGGGGCAAACGGGTGAGCGAGACCCAGGCCGCGGACATTCACCGGCTTGCGGAGGAACGCTGCCGAAGCGGCGGTCCACTGGCTTACCTGACCGGCCGGGCGTGGTTCGCCGGCCTGGAGTTCGAAGTAACGCCCGATGTATTGGTGCCGCGCTCGCCGCTGGCCGAACTGATCCTCGATGAATTCCGTCCCTGGGTGGAGCCGGGGCGCTTGCGACGCGTGCTGGACCTGTGCACCGGCAGCGGTTGTATCGCGATCGCCACCGCCGTGCACATGCCACAGGTCCAGGTCGACGCCACCGACATCAGCCCGGCGGCCCTGCGCGTGGCGGCGAATAACGTGGCGCGGCACGGACTGGCGGACCGCGTGCGGTTGCTGCAATCGGACCTGTTCCAATCGATCCCGCCCTGCCGGTATGATCTGATTGTCGCGAATCCGCCTTACGTGGCGTGCGGGACACTTGCAGCGTTGCCGCGGGAGTATCGTTCCGAACCCAGCCTGGGACTCGTATCCGGCGCCGACGGACTGGACGCGGTACTGCAGATACTCGCCCAGGCGCCGCATTACCTGGCGCCAGATGGCATACTGGTCTGCGAAGTGGGGGAGAGTGAATCCCGGCTGGTGTCCGTATTGCCCGAAGCGCCATTTCTGTGGCTCGAATTCGAGCGGGGCGGCTCGGGTGTGTTCGTCCTGACCCGCGCTGAGTTGGACGCGGCACAGCCCGCGGTGACCGCATTGATCAGGGAAAGGGAAGATGTCGCATAACACATTTGGAAAACTGTTCCGGGTCACGACATTTGGCGAAAGCCACGGGCCCGCCATCGGCTGCGTCATCGACGGCTGCCCGCCCGGCCTGGAACTCGAGCCCGATGAAATCAAGGCGGAACTGGAGCGCCGCGCGACCGGCCGCAGCCGGCACACCTCGCAGCGGCGCGAAGCGGACGACGTGCAGATCCTGTCGGGTGTATTCGAAGGGCGCACCACGGGAACGCCGGTCGCCCTGTTGATCG
>JAPHSB010000129.1 GCA_026193295.1 Lysobacterales bacterium | reverse complement strand
TGTTCCTTGTGGCCGGCGAAGCCCTCGAGTGCGCAGAGACGCGAACAATAGCCGCCGACCACCACCGAAGCCTCTTCGGTCACTTTCTGGTAGGTGCAGGTCTTGATGAACTTACCCACCCACAAGCCGCCAGTATAGCGAGCCGCTTTGAGTGTGGGCAAAGTATGATTGGTGCCAATGCACTTGTCACCGTAAGAGACGTTGGTTTCGGGGCCGAGAAACAGCGCGCCGAAGTTCGACATGTTGTCCTTGAAGAAGTCCGGGTCGCGGGTCATCACCTGCACATGCTCGAAAGCCAGGCCGTCGGCGACCTCGACCATTTCCTCGTAACTGTCGCAGACGATCACCTGTCCATAGTCGCGCCAGGAAACGCCGGCGACGTCGGCGGTGGGCAGAACGGTCAGCTGGCGTTCCACTTCCGCCATCGTGTCGCGGGCCAGTTGTTCGCTGTTGGTCAGCAGCACGGCCGGCGAGTTGGTGCCGTGCTCGGCCTGGCCCAGCAGGTCGGCGGCGCACAATTCACCGTCAACGCTGTCATCGGCGATCACCAGCGTTTCGGTCGGCCCGGCGAACAGGTCGATACCCACGCGGCCGAACAGCTGGCGCTTGGCTTCGGCCACGAAGGCGTTGCCCGGACCGACCAGCATGTCGACGGATTCGATGGTCTCGGTGCCCAGTGCCATGGCCGCCACGGCCTGCACGCCACCGAGGCAATAGATCTCGTCGGCGCCCGCCATGTCCATCGCGACCACGATGGCCGGGGCCGGCTGGCCGTTGAACGGCGGCGCGGCCGCGATCACGCGCTTGACGCCCGCCACCTTGGCTGTCAGCACACCCATGTGCGCCGACGCGAGCAGGGGGTACTTGCCGCCCGGGATATAGCAGCCTACGCTGTTGACCGGTATATGCTTGTGGCCCAGCGTCACGCCGGGCAGCGTCTCGACTTCGACGTCGAGCATCGAGTCGCGCTGGATCTGGGCGAAGTTGCGAATTTGTGCCTGGGCCCAGCGGATGTCCTCTATGGCCTGCTCGTCGACCTGCGCATAACAAGCCTCGATGTCCGATTTTGAGAGCCGAAATGACTTCGGAGTCCATTTGTCGAATTTCTCCGAGTAGTCGCGGATCGCGGCGTCGCCCCGCGTCTCGATATCGGCGAGAATGTTTTCGACTATCTCCTTAACATTCTGATTTGAAACGTTAATTTCTTCCTGCGTTTTGCCTTTCTTCAAGTGGCGGATCATTTTCCGGATTCTCCAAACGATGTCCTGGGGTTTGTTGGCAAGGCGAAAAAACACCTTGAATTACCGTAAATCATATTGAATAATGCATTCGATTTCAATGTAAAACGCGAGTCGAATTGACATGGGTTTCGACGGAACAGCGCTGGCGGGTAAACGCATCGTGGTCACCGGGGCCGGCCGTGGCATCGGTCGCGCCTGCGCCGCGACCTGCGCCCGGCTGGGCGCCCAGGTGATCGCTGTGGCGCGCACGGCGGCGGACCTGGATTCATTGGCTGCCGAAAGCGCGGGCAAGATCGAGGTGTGGGTGAATGACGTGGCTTCGGACGAACTCGCGGAACGGATTCGAGGCCTGGACAGCCTAAATGGACTGATCAACAACGCCGGCACCAATCGCGTCGGCCCGATGGCAGACCAGAGTGCCGAAAACCTCGACGCAGTGCTTGCCCTCAACGTGCGGGCCGTTTACCGCATCGCCCAGGCCGCGCTATCACCCATGCGCCGGGCGGGTGGTGGTTCCATCGTGAACATGTCGTCGCAGATGGGGCACGTGGGTTCGCCGGGGCGCACCCTGTACTGCATGAGCAAGCATGCCGTGGAAGGTCTGACCAGGGCGATGGCGGTGGAACTGGCGGAGGAGGGCATCCGCGTCAACAGCGTGGCGCCGACGTTTGTGCTGACGCCGCTGACCGAGCCGATGCTGGAGAATCCGGAGTTCGCCGAGTGGGTCATGGGCATGATCCCGATGAAGAAGCTGGCGACGCCCGAGGATGTCGCCAACGCCTGTGTCTTTCTGCTGAGTGACCTGAGCGCCAGCACCACCGGCACCAGCCTGCGCGTGGACGGCGGCTGGACCGCCCGCTGACCGCCGTGACAATGGACCCAAGGACTCTCACATCATGCTGACCGATCGACTGGTGCGTTACGCCGACCTGAAGCCCTGTCTGACGGCTTTCATCGACACGCGCTCCCCCGGTAGCGACCGCAAGGAGAATTTCACCATCATCGGCCCAGGCGTGGCCGAGAACCCCGACCAGCACGTCCATATCGGTATCCCGCACGGTTTCAACATCGGCGGGGCGCGGCAACCGCCGGGCTGCCTGAACTCCCAGCACAGCCACCTGACCAACGAAGTGTTCGTGGTACACGATGGCAGGTGGGCCTTCCGCAGCGGCGTCGATGCGCAGGATGGCGAGGTGATCCTCGAGGCGGGCGACGTCATCTCGCTGCCGACGGACGTGTTCCGCGGCTTCGAGAACATTGGCGACGACATAGCCTTCCTGTATGCCGTCCTTGGTCGTGACGATCCGGGCCGCGTGCTGTGGGCGCCACAGGTGTTCGACCTGGCCCGCGACCATGGCCTGACCCTGATGGAAGACGGCTCGCTGGTCGACACGCTGGCCGGTGAAACCCCACCGCAAGGTCTGCGGCCGATGCCGCGCACCACGGCGGAGCAGATCGCGGCCCACCGCGTCATCGACTCGCAGGCCCTGCAAGGGATCGTCATTCGCAGCGGTGCGTTTCGCTGGATGACGGGCAGCGCGCTGTCGCGCTTTGACGGCATCGAGGAAGCAGCCCTGCTCGGCCCGGCCAATGCTGCCGAGTCGCTGCCCGACGGCCACCTGGCCTGGCCACACGAATTTGTCCTTCGGGCTCTCCGAATGGCGCCTGGTTCATCGATCCCCAATCATCGCCGTTGCGAAGAGGAAGTGATCTTCGTACAGCAGGGGTGTCTGCAGGTGGAAGTCGACGGGGATGCCCTGGTGCTGGGACCGGGTGATACCTTCACTACGCCAATCGAAGCGGTTCGTTCTTTTACGAACAATGGCGCCGAACGCTGCACGGTCTTCATTACGCGGCGCGGCGATCAACCCGCGGCGCCGGAGTTCACATGAACGTCTTCAGCAACCTCGACTGGACCATCGTCATCCTCTATCTGTGCGGCAACTTGTACCTAGGCTACATCCTGAGCAAGAAGGTCAGCACGGCGGAAGATTTTTACGTCGGCCGCAAGGTGACGCCGTGGTGGGCTATCGGCATCTCGGTGGTCGCGACCTATGTCAGCGCATTGACCTTCATGGGCGCACCGGCCTGGTCGTACAAGGAAGGCCTGTCGGTGATGGCCATCCACCTGAATTATCCGCTGGTGATATTCCTGGTGATCACGTTCTTCCTGCCGTTCTTCTACAACAGCGGCGTGGCGTCGATCTACGAGTACCAGGAGCGGCGCTTCGGGCCGAAAGCGCGCGGTTTGATCGCCTCGATTTTCCTGGTCAGCCAGTCGCTGACCTCCGCTGCGATACTGTACGCAACCTCGCTGGTGATCGGCTTCATCACCGGCATGGAGGTCATCCACGCCATCATCGTCGTCTCGGCGATCGCCCTGTTCTACACCGCGCTGGGGGGCACCACCGCGGTCATCTGGACCGATGTCTTCCAATCGGCGGTGCTGTTCGTCGGCGCCTTCATTATTTTCTTTGGCCTGATCGACTACCTGCCGGGTTCGCTGGACGAGACACTGGTGCAGCTGAAGTCGACCGGCAAGCTGAAGGCGCTCGATTTCTCGGCCGGCTTCGACTACGTCACCGGGGCGTGGGCCGGCATCATCGGTATGGCGCTGTTTCACACGACCGTTTACGGTACCAACCAGATGATGGTGCAGCGCACGCTGGCCTCGAAAAACATCGGCGACGCCAAGAAGTCCTACCTGCTGATGGGCTTTGCCGCACCCTTTATCTACTTCCTGTTCATCCTGATGGGTGTGCTGTTTTACGCCTATTACGGCGGCAAGCCGTTCGATAACGACAACACGATCATCCTGCAGTTCGCCGCTGACTACGGCCTGCCGGGGCTGATGGGCATCATCGCGGCGGCAGTGATGGCGGCCTCGATGTCGAGCCTGAGCGCCGCATTCCACTCCCTTTCGACGATTTCCACTTTGGATTTTTACCAGCGCTATTTCCGGCGCGAGGAAACGCCCGAGCACTACCTCAAGGTGACGCGGTTGTTCACGCTGTTCTGGGCGGCGGTGATCGTATTACCGGCTATTCTGTATTCCAAAAGCGGGGGCTCCGTGCTCGAGGTGCTGAGCAAGGTGGGTTCGTTCTTCGTGGGCGCCCAGCTCGGTATGTACGCCCTCGGTTTCTTCTCGAAGAGCGCTAACGAGCGGGGTCTGTTGATCGGCACCGTGACCGGCTTCGGCATGGTCTGGTTTGTCGCCACCCAAACGGACATCGCCTGGCCCTGGTATTGCCTGATTGGCGCGGCAACCAACTTCGGCGTCTCCACCCTCGCCAGCATCGCGCTGGAAGGCCGCAAGACGACCTGGTCGCCCTACACGATCAAGGGGCAGAAGGAAAAATTCCGCGCCGAGGGCATGCCGGAGAAGGACGGCAAGTGGTTCCTGGTGCCCGGGCGGGTGGACAAGTTCAGCTATCTGCTGCTGGTTTTCTTCGGCGCGGTCATTGCCTTCCTGGCATTGTTCGACTACCTGGTCTGACTTTCCGCCTGGCGAAGGCTGCGCGCCAGCCACTCCGCCGATTCGACGAAACCGCCGAAGCTGAACAGGTGAACGCCTGATAGTTGGCCGGCCGTGCTTCTTGATTTGCAGTCGGCCAGAGTGCCGAGCTGACGGTCGGGGCTGGAATGCAGCGCCAGTTTAACGGCGTTCAGGCCCAGCAGGTTCACGGCCTTGATCGAGGTGCTGACACCGCAGATCCGTGCATAGCGCAGCAACTGTTTCGGATTCGTCGGCCCGGGGATGCCGGCATAGACCGGAACGTTGGGCGCGCGTTGCGCGATGGCGGAGCAGTAGTCGGCAATCCCGGCCGGCGCGAAGCTGAACTGGGTCACGATGCCGAGCCGCAAATTCTGCTCATCGGCCAAACGAAGTTTCAGTTCGAGGTCCGCCTGCAGCGTTTCTTGCGGAATCTCGGGGTGACCGTCCGGGTAACCCGCGACGTCCACGTGCGTGATACCGGCCTCCTGCAACAGGCCGCTGGCGATGACCACGGCGCTGGCGGGGAAGGGGCCTGCCTCCTGCTGCTGGTCGCCGCCGATGACCAGTACGCGGCGCACGCCGGCCTCGTCGGCTGCCCGGGCGAGAAAATCGCGCAGTTCCATGCGCGAAGCCAACTGCCGCGCGACAATGTGCGGCACCGGCTCGAGGCCCAGGTGGTGCAACAGCGAGATTTGTACGAGTTTGTCTTCGAGTGTTTGCCGGGGCATCTTCGGCACGTACACCCGGGTGCCGGCAGGCAGATGGCGCGCGGCGGCTTCGATGGCTTCGCGGCCGTTGGTGGTCAGTTCAATCGAGCTGTGCGCGAGCAGGGTGCGCGCTGCGGTTTGCTCCGGGATGGCGGCGGTTGCGGTTTCGCCTTGAGCGCGGGGGTTCAGCATCGTAAGGCTCCTGCGAGGACACGATTGAGGCCGCAGGCTGTGAACGCCGGGACCAATTCAGATATTACGATTATATGACTTCGAATGCAATATGTCGCTTCCGGCCTGAATCAGCCATATGATGGCGAACAACTTTTGCAAGTCAATAAAATGAATTAATATATGATTTCGAAGTCAATCAGGTGGGTAAGCTGACGACCTGCTTGCCGCCAACGGCCAAACAGCTTTTGTGGAGAATGAAAAGCGATGAAAACCAGCGAAAACCGGATTCTGACTACCCACGTGGGCAGCCTGCCGCGCAGCAAGGCGGTCACCGACGTCGTATTCGCCCGCGAGCATGGCGAGTCGCTGGACGAGGATGCGGCCCGAGGGATCGTCCGCGAGGCGGTGCAGGACGTGGTGCGCCGGCAGGCCGAGGCCGGGGTCGACCTGGTCAGCGACGGCGAGATGAGCAAGATATCCTACGCCACCTATATCAAGGACCGCATCACGGGCTTCGAAGGTGACAGCCCGCGCCAGCCGCCGCAGGATCTCGAGGAGTTTCCGGGCTTCCTGCAACGCCAGGCCAGTTCCGGCGGCACCCCGAGCTACAGCCGGCCCTGCTGTGTCGGCGAAATCCACGTCAAGGACATGGGGCCGGTCGAGGAAGACATTGGCAACTTTCGCGACGCCTTGAATGGCGCCGACGTGGTCGAGGGTTTCATGAACGCCGCGTCACCGGGTGTGATCGCGCTGTTCCAGCCCAATCAGCATTACCCGGATCACGAGGCCTATCTCGAGGCGCTGGCCGAGGCCATGCGCCCGGAATACGAGGCGATCACCAATGCCGGGCTGGTTCTGCAGCTGGACTCACCCGATCTCGGGCTGGGCCGTCACATGATGTTCAAGGACAAGCCGGACGCGGAGTACCAGCGGCTGGCCGATCTCCACGTGGAAGCGCTGAATCACGCCACGCGCAATATCGACCCGTCGATGATGAGGCTACACGTGTGCTGGGGGAATTACGAGGGCCCACATCACTGCGATGCGCCGATGTCGATGGTGTTGCCAATCGCCCTCCGGGCCCGGCCGCAGGCGCTGTTGTTCGAGTCTTCCAATCCCCGCCACGCTCACGAGTGGACAGTGTTCCGTGACGCGGAGATTCCGGAGGACAAGATCCTGGTGCCCGGCGTGCTGGATTCGACAACCAATTTCGTGGAACACCCCGAGCTGGTTGCCGAGCGCATCTGCCGCTTTGCCGACATCGTCGGCCGCGAGCGGGTCATCGCCGGCACCGACTGCGGCTTTTCGACGTTCGCCGGGTTCGGGGCGGTCGACGCCGATATCGTTTATGCGAAGCTCGCTTCGATGGCGGAAGGCGCGCGGCTTGCCAGCCGGCGCCTGTGGGGTTGAGTTACGCTCCGGCGGGCGCGGCTTCCTGCTCTTCCTCTTTGGCCAGCGGCGTGATCTTGAAATTGGTCATGCCGTAGATGATGGCGGTGATCGGGTTGAGCAGGTTAACGAAGGCGTAGGGCAGGTATGACAGCGTCGGCACGCCCAGGGTCGCCGCCATGAAGGCGCCGCAGGTGTTCCACGGCACCAAAGCCGAGGTCATCGTGCCGGCGTCTTCCAGCGTGCGTGACAGGTTCTGCGGGGCCAGGCCGCGGCGTTCGAATTCGAGTCGGTACATCCGTCCGGGCAGCACGATCGCGATGTACTGGTCGGCGGCGATGATGTTCATGCCGATGCAGGTGAATACGGTGGTTGCGATCAGCGAACCGGTGCCGCGTACGCCCTTCATCAACTGATCGACGATGCGCTGCAGCAGCCCGGTGCGCTCCATTACGCCGCCGAAACACATGGCCGACATAATCAGCCAAATGGTATTGAGCATGCTCGACATGCCGCCGCGAGACAGCAACTCGTCCAGCGAGGTGTCGCCGGTTTCGATACTGAAGCCGTCGGCGAGGGCCATCAACAAACCCTTGGCCGATGCGGCCCAGGACGACATGGTGCCGTCGGGATCGCCAAAATGGCGCACCAGGTCGGGTTGCCAGATCAGAGCCACAACGCAGCCGGCCAGGGCGCCGATCGAAATGGCCGGAAAGGCTGGCACCTTGCGCATGGCCAGGGTCAGCAGCAGCGCCAGCGGCACCAGGATCGGAATGCCGATGGTAAAATTCTGTTCCAGCAGGTCGCGGGCCGCGTTGATTTCGCTGGCCGGCGCCTGGCCCGCTTTGGCGTTGAGACCCATGATGGCAAAAAGGGACAGGGCGATGATGACCGACGGTCCGGTGGTCCAGGCCATGTGGCGGATGTGCACGAACAGGTCGGCACCGACCATGGCGGGGGACAGGTTGGTGGTATCGGAGAGGGGTGACATCTTGTCGCCAAAATAGGCGCCCGAGATCACGGCGCCCGCCGTCGCCGCGGTCGACAGATCCATGATCTGCGCAATACCGACCAGTGCCAGGCCGACAGTGCCGGCGGTGGTCCAGGAGCTGCCGATGGACAGAGAAACCAGAGCACAGATGATCAGCGCGGCGGGATAGAACCAGGCCGGATCGAGGATGCCCAGGCCAAAATAGATCACCGCCGGCGCGGTGCCGGCCAGCATCCAGCTGCCGATCAGCGAGCCGACGGCCAGCAGGATCAGGCAGGCCTTGAGGGCCAGCGTAATGCCCTCGACCATGGCGTGTTCGAGGTCGCTCCAGTAGATGCCGAGGTGCAGTCCAACCAGGCTGGCCGCGCCTGCCGCCAGCAGCAGGGCGATCTGGTTGGGGCCGTAGGAGGAGTTGTCACTGAACAGGCTGACGGAGAGGGTCAGCAGGCAGATCAAAAAGACCAGTGGCAGCAGCGCCAGCCAAAGCGGAATCGGGACTTCGTTCTTCTTCGTTTCGGTCAAGGGGCTGCCTGGCTTTTGGTCCGTTGAAGGCCGGAGCATAATAGCACAGCGCCGAATTGACGCGGCACGGCGCTTTGGCTGACCATTCAAAGGTGATTCCAGTGGGAGAAATGTGTGAAAAACTGCCTTGCTGTCTTGATGTCATGTTGTGTAATCCTGTGTTCAGGAACCATCGTGGCCAACGCTGACACTCGCCCTGTCCGGGCGCGCGATCTCGGCATACCGTTCGACGGCAAGCCCGGGCCGCTGAACGCGATTACCGACGTGGCCGGCGTGACCGTCGGCCACACCACGTTGATCGAGGACCTGGACAACGGTCGTGCCGTGCGCACCGGCGTCACCGCCATCCTGCCGCGTGGTCGGGCGAGCTTTGACAAGCCGGTCTTCGCCGGCGGTTTTGCGCTGAACGGCAATGGCGAGATGACCGGCACCA
>JAPHSB010000264.1 GCA_026193295.1 Lysobacterales bacterium | reverse complement strand
GCAAGTCATGACGCATTCAGAGCCCCGCATATGCGTCAAGGCAAGGCGCAGTCCGCAGGGAATGGCATGCCCTTGCCAAGGACTGCAACACGGCATTGGCGCATATGCGGGGCTCCCGTCGGGCGAGGCAATAAGCGACCATCTGCGTTGTTGCACTCGCTTGAATTAGCACAGCTAGTCCTGCGCTCGTGCGCCTAGCAGCTGGTCGCTTCTAGCCTCGCTGAATGCGTCATGACTTGCGTTACAGGACACTAAAGCGGGACATCGGCGCCTGAAAAGTCTTACACCGACCCGAGCGCTTGCCTGATTTGCGCCGACGATTCGCCCCGCTACAACGGTGGGGTGAAGACCACGGGCTATTTCAGATCCTTCAGGTACCGAGCGGACCGTGCCATAATCGAGGACGATTGGATTCTGCGGGCAATCCAGCACCCCGAACGCGAAACCGTTCAGGAAGATGGCCGGATTCGCCGCTGGGTCCGCACCGAGGAAATGGGAGGTCGATATCTGAGGGTCGTACTGCAGCCCGACAGTGAGACCGTGCACAACGCGTTTTTTGATCGCGGGTTCAAACCATGAAATTCAAATACTTCGAGGACACGGACACGCTGTATATCGAACTGCGCTCGGCGGAAATTTGCGAGACCCGGGATCTGGACGAAAACACAATCCTCGACCTCGATTCGCAGGGTGAGGTTTGCGCCATCACCTTCGAACACGCCAGCACCCGGACCGATGTGCAAAACCTTTCCGTCGAGCGGATTGCCGCCTGAACATCGCCCACAAGAAACTTCCCGTGCCCGAGACCCGGCACCCTCGCGGGGTGGGTGAAGACGATTCGGACCTCGAGGCGGACCCAATGCCTTGCAGTATAATGGCCCCTGGTCTCGGGTGACATCTGAGGGAGAGAGAACGATGAGTGCAGAAAAGACCGTGTTACAGAACGTCAGCAGCAAGATGAGACTGATGGGCTGGCTGTCCATCATTTTCGGCGTCCTGGCGATCGCCATGCCCTGGGTAGCCGGTCAGTCCATCCTCATGATGGTAGGTATCCTGGTGATGGCAGCGGGCATCATGCGCATGATCTGGGCCTTCCAGGCCGGCAGCCTCGGCAAGGGCATCCTGGTGTTCCTGATCGGTGTGCTGACCTTGTTGGCGGGCGTCGCCGTCATCGCGCACCCGCTGATGTCTTCCGCAGTCCTGAGCATCATGTTGGCGGTGTATTTCCTCGCTGACGGCTTTTCCGAGTTGATCGCGGCCTTCTCCGTGAAAGAGGGCAAGGGCTGGCTGTTGTTCGATGCAGTGATCACGATTCTGCTGGGCATCATGATCTTCACCGGCTTCCCGCTGTCCGGGACCGTTGCGATCGGCGTGTTCCTCGGCATCAAGCTGCTTTTCGTGGGCATCACCATGTTGACGATACGTTCGGCGGCCAAAAACGCTTTTTAGCTGTTTGAGTGGGCGGGAAGTCTTAACCCGGAAAGAACTGGGATGATAGGCTGTTAGGCATTCATGGAGAGTGCCCTCAAAACGATAATCGTCGACGACGAGAACCTCGCCCGGCGCGCCAGCCGCAGTAAGGACACGTTCGACGGCGGGGAGGTCGGCCACCGCCAGTAAACGCCCCGCTTCGAAGGCCGCTACGACATCGACCATGAAGTAATGGGGTAAGAGTGAGCAGACCCCTTGACCTGTGACACCTTGGCTTGAGAATCAGTTATCTTTGGCATTTGCCGGTGAAGCAACTATGCTTTACCGCAATAGTGGCCATCCAGAAGCAGACCCTTGTCATTTTTTAATGAACTGAAACGCAGAAATGTCTTCAAAGTAGGCATTGGCTACGTGCTTATTGCCTGGTTGATTGCGCAGGTCTTGGAGTTGGTTTTCGAGAGTTTTGGCACGCCGGACTGGGCGATAAAGACCATGCTGGTCCTGCTGGCAGCCGGTTTTCCAATTGCCCTGTTTCTTGCCTGGGCATATGAGTTGACACCCGAGGGACTCAAACGCGAGCACGAGGTAGACCGATCACAACCCATAACCCCGCAAACAATTAAGAAACTCAAAGGCGCTAATAATGCGGGCAAAAAACTGAATTCAATAATTTACAGGAGCCGTTGCAAGGGCGTGGTCAACTGGGATCTGGTGAACTCGATCCTTTCCAGCAGTACAGAGAACAACCCCGCCAATGGCATTACGGGAGTGCTGCTAGCCACAGAAACTCACTTCCTCCAGGTATTGGAGGGAGAGTTCGAAGCCCTGAATGCAACTTTTGAACGGATCTCTCGCGACACACGTCATGATCAGGTCCAATTGATCAGTTTCACCGAGATAGAAGAACGAAAATTTGGTGGTTGGGCCATGCATGGTATTGGCCTGTTCGACCTCAACCGCGAGTTGGCGACCCTGCTGCGCAGTAAGTTCGGTGAAGACAATGGAAACATTCGGTTGCCCTGCACGCCGAGTGAAGTCATGGAATTGCTGAACATACTGATACCCGAGCTAAAGCTCGACGAGACTAACAAATAGGAATCATCGGGATTACCCCGGCACCGCAGTCAACCTGCTTGATGGGGCAGTGACGAATCAGGGTCGGGCCAACCCACTCCCAAAGGCCGGGTTGGGTCTGTCAGTTCCCGAAAACCATATCCATCTCACCCGGTTGCACCGTGGTCCCGGCCTCT
>JAPHSB010000309.1 GCA_026193295.1 Lysobacterales bacterium | reverse complement strand
TGCAGCTTTCGCGCCATGGCCTCGACGTCGTCCCGTATGGCCCACAGGTCGCTGCGCTGCTGCTTGCTCTGCGCGATCACGGCGTCCGCCAGCAGCTCCCGCTCGAAGGCCTCCTCCAGTGCAGACTCGAACCGCTCGCGATCGCTGTCCTCGCTGCCGCCAGTGGACTCCAGCAGAACATAGAAGGGGTGTTCGGTTCCGAGCGGCAGCACATGCCGTTTGCCGTCGCCGACGATCAGGTGATAAAAGTCGTTCCACAGGACCTCGAAGGCGCTGAGCGTGCCGCCAAGGGCGGCGTCCATGGCACGAAGGAATTGTGCGACCTTGTCGAAACTGTCGAGTGCGACCAGGGCGGTGTTGCGGCTGCGCGGGAGAGGCCGAAGGCGCAGTACCGCGCGCGTGACCACGCCCAGCGTACCCTCCGAGCCGATGAACAGCTGCTTCAGATCGTAGCCGGTGTTGTTCTTGATCACGTCCTTCATCGAGGAAATAGCGGTGCCATCGGCCAGCACGGCCTCGACGCCGAGCACCTGTTCCCGGGTCATGCCATAGCGGATCACGCTGTTGCCGCCCGCGTTGGTGGAAATGTTGCCGCCAATGGTCGCGCTGCCGCGCGCGCCAAGGTCGAGGGGAAACAAGAGGTCGGCAGCCTCGGCTGCTTCCTGGACCTTCTGCAGCGGCACGCCTGCGTCCACGACCACGGTCCGATTGACGGTGTCAACCGGTTCCATGCGGTTCATTCGCTCCAGCGACAGCACGATGTCCGCCGGGCCGGTTTTGGCGCCGCCGACCAGGCCGGTCAGCCCGCCGTGTGTAACGACCGTTTGCCCGGCTGCATGACAGAGCCTGAGCACCTCGGACACCTCCGCGGTGCTGGCCGGACGGACGATGGCCATGGCCTGGCAACCGCCGGTCGGAGGCCAACTGTCTGAACGGTTGCTGACATCGGTGCCGGTCAGAACCGCCTGGTCACCGAGGATGCTGCGAATCTGTTCGATCAGGGTGTTCATGGTGTGGAATAATTTCTCCTGTATTCGGCAGAAATCCGGATCGCTGACAGGTCCGACTCAGTTTACCCCAGCGAGGCACGACGTGAAGAAAATCGAAGGAAGTATCGCCGCCGTCACCGGCGCAGGCAGCGGAATCGGACGGGCCAGCGCGCTGGCGCTGGCGGCGGAGGGTGCGCGGGTCGCCGTGACCGATCTGAACCCGGCGAGTGCGCGGGAGACGGCTGAATTGATCACCGCTCGTGGCGGGGAGGCACAGTCCTTTGCAATGGACGTCTCCGACCCGGGACACGTCCGTGAGGCATTGGCGAATATCCAGCACGGCCTGGGCAATCCGTCGGTGCTGGTGAATAACGCAGGGATCGCAGTGGGTGGCTATTTCCTCGACACCAGCCTGGAAAGCTGGCAGAAAATCATGTCGATCAACCTGATGGGCGTGGTTCACTGTTGCCAGGCATTCCTGCCTGTCATGGTGCTGGCCGGGCGGCCCGGCCACGTGGTGAACATCGCTTCCATGCTGGGCTATACGCCGATGAGAGGCGTCACCGCATACTGTGCCACCAAGTTTGGCGTGCTGGGGTTCAGCGAGAGTCTGCGCGCGGAGCTCGGCGACCACGCCATCGGAGTCAGTGCGATCTGCCCGGGAATGATTCGCACCAATATCATCAGCGCCGGTATCCTGGAGTCCTCCGAACTGGATGTGGAAGCCAAGCGCAGCGAAATCGATGCGCTTTACGAGAGGCGCAATTATCCGCCGGCCAAAGTGGCCCGGGCAGTGGTCTCCGCCATCCGCAGGAACCGTGCCGTGGTGCCGGTGACACCCGAAGCCTGGGCGGCGTACTACCTGAAACGCTGGATGCCCGGAGTGGTCGGCTGGTTGGCGCGCAAAGAGCTGGTTTGACCGGACCAAAAAGAAGCCGGGCCACTTGCGTGGCCCGGCTTCTTTTTATGTCCGGCACTTTGCTACGCGGCCGGATTGGCGTTTTCAGGCTGACCCGTTCAATAGGCGTACTTCGCCGAGAACTGGAAGCGCAACAGGTCCCCGTCGTTGCCGCTCTCGACTTCGCGGTTGGCGAACATCACCTCGAAACCGAAATCGAGCTTCGGCTGCGGCGAGTAGATCATGTTGACGTGCACGCTCGAAGCATCCTTGGTCGCACTGCTCCCGGTGAGCGCCACGTCGTTGTCCACCGACGCGTAACCCAGGGTGAAGTTGCTGCGCCATTGATCGGACCACAGGTGCCGGTAGGAAGCGAATGCACCCCAGGAGTCGATCGTTTGCAGATTGCCATCGGCGTCGAGCACAGCCGCATTGACGAGGTTGAGGCCAAGATACCGACCCAGGCCCTTACCCATGCTGGCCATCCAACGGAAATCATCGCGTCCAAGGTTGAACTTGCCTGACAGGCTAACGCCGTAACTCTCGGTTGTGTCACTCGCGCCTCCACTACCGTTGTCGTAGCGCAATTGACGCAAGATCGCTGCAACCGTGAAAGCACCCCAGTCGCCGCTCATGTTGTAGCGGCCAACCAGGTCGGGAACCCTGCTGTCGTCCGCCACGATGCGCGCTCCACCGCCATAGGGGGTGATCGTTGTCAATGGGTTCTCGGCGGCGAATTGCCAATTGCCCATGGTGTAGCGTATCTGGGTCTGGCGACCGAAGATCGTGGATTCTGCCGGACCGACGAAGTCGAGGTTTTCAGGCAGTGCCCCGACGTTGAAGAAGGTCATCCAGGTCTGGCCGAACAACCAGTTGTTGTAGGTCAGGAAAGCATGACGTAAACGAGGAGCAAAGGAATTCGAGACCCGCTCGTCACCCTGTCCGCTGAGCAGGAAGTCCATCTCGACAAATGCGCCCAGCTTGGCGCCGTTGTCCAGAATGTGATTGGTCTTGAAGTTGATCCGGGATTCCTTGGCATGCAGGTCGAAGTAGCTTTCGCCGTCGGCGCCACTGGGGCCGACCGGAACGGTACCGGCAATGTAGAAGTCACGGCCGGCGCCGGACGACGATCCCGCGCTGTAATCGCTGTAAATCGCGTCGGTCTTGATGTAGCCGCCGAATTTGTAGCTGTGCTTGTGCTCTTCCTCAGCTTCGGCAGCCTTGTGCTCGGCCATCATGGCGTTGAACTTCTCCTCCGCCGCGGCAGCGGCCGCCTCGGCATCGGCGCAGCAGTCGTCCTCCTTCGGAGCCGCTTGCTGGTTGAGCATCTGCTGAACCAGCGCCTCGAGTTCGGCGATTCGCGCCTCGAGGTCCTCTGTGCTGGTCCCGTCACCGAAAGCGCTACCTGATACGGCCAGGGCTGCTGCAATCGACAGGCTGAGAATAATTTTTTTCATTGACTGTTGGGCCATGGTAGCCTCTCCCTCTTTATGGATTCGCATGCGAATCATGCATAGGTTCGGCATGAGCGTGTATTATTCTTTGGTCTAATGAGCCGCCTGATCGCCATTCAACCGGAAACCATCATCGTCGCCGATGACCACCCCCTATTCCGCTCCGCCATCAAGGAGGCTCTGGCGACGCAACAGGGCAAGACCCGCTTCCTGGAGGCAAATTCATTCGAGACCTTGCAGCAGTTGGTCGACGATAACCGCGAGGTCGATCTCGTTCTGCTGGATCTGCACATGCCGGGCGTCACGGGGTTTGCCGGCCTGGTTTACCTGTGCAAACGTTATCCCAGCGTTCCGGTGGTGATCATCTCGGCGAATGACGATCCGGTAGTCATCCAGCGCGCGCTGGAACACGGCGCCGCTGGATTCATCCCCAAGTCGTCGAGCATGGACACAATCACGGACGCGATCGCAGCGGTTCTGATGGGTGAAATCTGGTCACCGCCATCGAGTCTCTCTGACCTGCCGGGCCGCAATGATTCGGAATTGCAGTTGGCAGAACGCATGGCGCAACTCACACCACAACAGTTCAAAGTGCTGATGATGATGTCCAAGGGGCTGTTGAACAAGCAGATCGGCTATGAGCTTAAGGTGTCCGAAGCCACGGTCAAGGCCCACGTAACGGCAATCATGAGCAAGCTCGGCGTCAACAACCGCACCCAGGCGGTGCTCGCCGCGGAACGCCTCTCAGTCAATAACCCCAACACGATGACTTAGCAGGCCGCAATGCGGCCTCCTACCTGAATCTCTCATGGGAGGGGTCGGGTGCCCCCGTCCGGGACCGTAGCCCGCCGGGAGCGGGCTTCGAGCGCCCAGGGACGGCTTGAGCGCGTCCTGGACGGGGGCACCCGACCCCTAGGGTGGGCATAAGTGATTGTCGGCCGCATTGCGGCCTCCTACAGCCGTGCCTTCCGCATATTGGTGATCAGGGTGCGCAGAGCAGCCGGCTTGATCGGTTTGCGCAGCAAGCCATAGCCTCTCGCGCGGGCTTCGTCTTCGAGGATCGTTGAACGGTCGGCAGTGATCACGATGGCGGGGAGGGCTTTGCCGAGCATTGCATCGAGATGCGCCATGACGTCCAAGCCGTTGCCCTGCTCGGCCAGGTGGTAATCGACCAGCACAAAATCCGGCGCACCGAATTGCCGCACCTGCTCTTCCGCCTGGGCACGGCCGGCGGCCAGGCGGGGCGTGCAACCCCAATGCTCCAGCAACATCTTCATGCCGTCGAGGATATCCGGTTCATTATCGACGCAGAGAACAACCAGCCCTTCCAGTGGCGACTGTTCGCCGGGGGCTGCGGCCGGTTGGCTGCGGTTGTCGATGGCCTCCGCTGTCGCAAGCGGTACTGTTATCGAGAAACAGCTGCCGCGTCCCGGCCGTGACAGGAGGGTGATCTCGTGGCCCAGCATGCGGGCGATACGATCGCAAATCGCCAGCCCGAGGCCCAGGCCCTTCTCGTCGAGCCGCTGGGCGTACTCCAGGCGGTGAAACTCCTGGAATATCGTCGCGCAGTCCGCCTCCTCGATACCGACGCCCGTATCCCACACGCTGAACCGGAGCTGGTCACCGCGCAGACGGCAGCCCAGTAACACGCCACCCCGTTCGGTATAGCGAATCGCGTTGGCCAGAAAGTTCTGCAGGATCCGGTACAACAGCTTGCGGTCACTGTAGACGAAGCAGTCCACAGGGTGGACCCGGAGTTGCAGATCGCGGTTGATTGCAAGGGCCTTGAAGCGCCGCCGCAACTGCTCGCACAGGTCGGCTGCGGAGACCGCTTCGGGTTCCGGCCGGTACATCCCTGAATCCAGCTTGGAGATGTCGAGCAGGGCGCTGAGCAGTTCTTCCGCCGCGCCGAGGCTGCGGTCGATTCGCTTGACCAGCTGTGCCTGTTCGGACTCCGGTTCCTGCTGCTGCTGCCGCAGGATCGAGATAAAAAGACGTGCCGCGTTCATGGGCTGCAGCAGGTCGTGGCTGGCCGCGGCCAGGAAGCGCGTCTTGCTCAGGTTTGCCGCTTCGGCGCCCTGGCGTGCTTCTTCAACTTCCCGCATGGCATCACTCACCTCGCGAGTCCGCTGCAGGACTCGCTGCTCCAGCGTCTCGTTGATTTCCTGCAGCTTGCGCTCGATTTGCTTGAAGTGGGTAATGTCGGTGAAGGTGGTCACGTAGCCGCCTCCAGGCATTGGATTGCCCTCCAACTCGATGACCGAGCCGTTTGGCCAGGGCCGCTCGTAGCGATAGGCCAATCCGCTGCGCAGGTGTTCCAGGCGCTTGTGAACTTCCGCCTCCTGGTCGCCGCCACCGAGCAGGCCCCGTTTCGCGTTGAAGCGAATTAGTTCTTCGATGTTCTGACCCAGGCGCACGGTGCCCTCGGGAAAGTCCATCAGCTGCAGGTAACGGCGGTTCCAGCCCACCATTCGCAACTCCCGGTCGACCACGGCCACGCCCTGGGACATATTGTCCAGCGTCGCTTCCAGCAACTCGCGGTTGAACTGGACGGCCTGGGAGGTCCGATCCAGTAGCTCCAACACGTCCCGGTACCTCAGTCCGCGGTGGTACAGCGCTGTGGTCAGCACGGTGCGGGCCGAGGCGGAACCGATCGAACCGGCCAGCAGGCGCTCCCCAAACTGCACGGTGGCCGGCGAGGCCAGCGCCGCGGGTTCGAGCCGGGTAGTGCCCAGGTGGGTGGCGAACGCTTCGCCGGTCAGTTGCATACCCAGGAAGCGCCCGACGGTTTGATGAAGCTCACCCAGGGTGATCAAGCCGCCTCCCGTGTCGATCTTGCGAGTGCGGCCCGTCGCATGTTTGCCCTCGGGTGCGAGGAGCGAGACGAGCACGACCAGAAGCGCATTGACGATCAGTGACCAGGTGGCCCCCTGGTTGAACGTGATCCGCGGCAATTCGCCCGCAGCGCCGGAAAGCGAGGGCAGCAGCAGGAGAAAGAACCAGGCGCTGACGCCGATCGACAAGCCGAATATGGCGCCCACCCGGGTAGCGCCGCGCCAGTAGAGGCCGATCAGCATGGCGGGCGCGAACTGGGCGACCGCCGAAAAAGACAGCAAGCCGATGGATGCCAGTGGCACACCGGATTCGATGGCGCTGAAGTAGAGATAGGCCAGCAGCGCGATGACCAGGATGGAGACGCGCCGAACCCGCAACAGGGTCTGGGACAGGTCACCCTGGCCGTGTCGCATCGCCAGGCCGCTGCGCAACAGCAGGGGCATGACGATGTCATTGCTGACCATGATGGCCAGGGCCACAGTGGCCACAATCACCATGCCCGTGGCCGCGGAAAACCCGCCCAGGAAGGCGAGTACCGTCAGTGCTTCCTGGTCGAAGGCAATCGGCAGGGAAAGCACGTAGGTATCGGGGTTTACGCCTTGCCCCGCGAATTGTGTCAGCCCGGCCAGCGCGATCGGCACGATGAGCGCCGCGAACAGCAGCAGGTAGGCGGGAAATAGCCAACGCGCCACCCTCAGTTCATCGACACTCCTGAATTCGACGACGGCCACGTGGAACTGTCGCGGCAGGCACAGGATGGCGGCCATCCCCAGGACCAGTTGAACACCGAAGCCCTCCGGCAGTTTCCAGGGTGAGAAAAGATCCTGGAATTCTTGATTGTCATTCAGAGTCTTCGCCACATCGCCCAGGCCGTCGAAGACCCCGAATATCACGAACAGGCCGATGGCCAGGAAGGCCAGCAATTTTACCAGGGACTCGAACGCGATGGCCCACATCAGTCCCCGGTGATGTTCGCTGGCGTCCATGTTGCGCGTGCCGAAGAGCATTGCGAAGAGGGCCAGCGACAGCGCGATGTAAAGCGAGAGATTGCCGGACAGGGGGGCGGGTTCCCCGGTGGACCTGCCGATGACCTCGAAGCCGGTCGTGATGCCCTTCAATTGCAGCGCGATATAGGGTATCGAACCGATGACGGCCGCCAGGGTCACCAGCACTGCGATGGTATGGCTCCTGCCGTAACGGTAGGCGATGTAGTCGGCGATCGACGTGATGCGTTGGTCCCGGCTGGTCACGGCGATGCGGCGGATCAGGTCGAATCCGAGCAGGAAAACCAGGGCCGGGCCAAGGTAAATCGGCAAGTACCCCCAACCGGTTTTCGCGGCACTGCCCACTGCACCGTAAAACGTCCACGAGGTGCAGTAGACGGCCAGCGAAAGCGAGTAGATGCCGGCCTGGATTTTGCGGTGGTTCCGGGCGATGCGCTTGCGGTCTCCGATCCACGCAACCGCGAACAATAAGGCCATGTAGGCCAGCGCGATCAGGATCAGGGACAGGGGACTCAGCATCCTCGCATTCTATTCGACTAAAGTAGGGGCGTTTCGCTTGCGACGGCAAAGTAACATAGCGACCGGGAAACTACCATCGGAGAGGCTACCCATGACTGAACAACAACTAAGCAGACAAGCATACTGGAAGAGAAACCTGCGGCTGATGGCCGGGTGCCTTGCCGTCTGGTTTGTCGTGTCCTACCTGTTTGGCATCATCCTGGTTGACCAGCTGAACGCGATCAGCATCGGCGGTTACAACCTGGGCTTCTGGTTTGCGCAACAGGGTTCCATGTACACATTTGTCGTCCTGATCTTCTTCTATGCCTGGCGCATGAATAAGCTCGATCGGGAATTCGACGTTCACGAAGACTGAGGGAGACGGACGATGACTCTTCAAACTATGACATTTATCGTTGTCGGCGCCACCTTCGCGTTGTACATCGGTATCGCAATCTGGTCACGCGCAGCCACGACCGGCGAATTTTACGTGGCGGGCAAAGGTATCCACCCGGTAGCCAATGGTATGGCCACGGCGGCGGACTGGATGTCAGCGGCCTCGTTCATCTCCATGGCCGGGCTGATCGCGTTTCTCGGCTATGACGCATCGGTCTACCTGATGGGCTGGACAGGTGGCTACGTGTTGCTGGCGTTATTGTTGGCGCCCTACCTGCGCAAGTTCGGCAAATTCACGGTTCCAGAGTTCATCGGCGAGCGCTTCTACTCCAAGTCGGCGCGGCTGGTCGCTGTTATTTGCCTGATCGTAGCCTCGGTCACCTACGTTATTGGCCAGATGAAGGGTGTCGGCGTCGCATTCGGAAGGTTCCTCGAGGTGCCTTTCGAAGTCGGCGTGCTGGTCGGTATGGCAATCGTGTTCTTCTACGCGGTGCTCGGCGGTATGAAGGGCATCACCTACACGCAGATCGCACAGTACTGCGTGTTGATTTTCGCTTACACGATCCCGGCCATCTTCATCGCCCTGAACCTGACCGGCAACCCGATTCCACAACTCGGACTGGGCAGTGAGATGGCCGACGGTTCCGGCGTGCATCTGCTCGACCGGCTCGACCAGGTCATCATGGATCTCGGCTTCCCGGCGTACACGGCGCAGAAAGGGAGTACGCTGAATATCAGCCTGTTGACCCTGTCGCTGATGATCGGCACGGCCGGCCTGCCGCACGTGATCGTGCGTTTCTTCACGGTGCCGAAAGTGTCCGATGCCCGCAGTTCCGCGGGTTGGGCGCTGGTCTTCATCGCCATCCTTTACACGACAGCCCCGGCCGTCGGCGCGATGGCGCGATTGAACCTGATGCAAACCATCCAGACCGGTGAGATCGGTTCGCCCGCCGGCAACCTCGTGTATGCCGATCGCCCCGAGTGGTTCAAGAACTGGGAAACGACGGGTCTGCTGCAGTTCGAGGACAAGAACGGCGACGGCCGGATTCAATACTACAACGACGGCAACGCCGACTTTGCGGCCAAGGCCGAGAGCTATGGCTGGAAAGGCAACGAGATGACCAAGGTCGACCGCGATATCATGGTATTGGCGAATCCGGAGATTGCCAACCTGCCGAACTGGGTCATTGCCCTGGTTGCTGCGGGTGGCCTGGCCGCCGCGCTTTCGACAGCGGCCGGCCTGCTGTTGGCTATCGCCTCGGCTATTTCCCATGACGTGGTCAAGGGCATGGTCGCTCCAAACATCTCCGAGAAGGGCGAGTTGCTGGCCAGCCGCATCGCGATGGCAGGCGCCATCCTGGTGGCCGGCTATCTCGGCATGAATCCACCCGGCTTCGCGGCCCAGGTGGTTGCACTGGCCTTCGGTTTGGCGGCCGGATCGATCTTCCCGGCGTTGATGATGGGTATCTTCAACAAGAATATAAATCGCGAGGGCGCGATCGCCGGCATGCTGGCCGGCTTGCTCTCCACGCTGGTTTACATCTTCTGGTTCAAGGGCTGGTTCTTCGTGCCCGGTACCGAGATGGCGGCCAATACGCCGGATAACTGGTTCATGGGTATCTCGCCTGAGTCCTTTGGTGCGGTGGGCGCGCTGCTCAACTTCGTCACGGCGACGCTTGTCTCCAAGGTGACGGCAGCTCCGCCGGAGCACATCCAGCACCTGGTGGAAGACATCCGCGTGCCCAAGGGTGCGGCGGCCGCGGTAGATCACTGATCCGCAACAGAGTCGTGAAACCTGCAAGGGCCGGTCACCTGACCGGCCCTTTTTCTTGGTCGTTGTTTTGTTAAACGCCGCTCAGCCATTAGAATCAAGCAATGCATGACGTAAACCTCGCCGCCGAATTCCTGCATACGATTATGCCGTTCAACTCGCTGCAGAGTGGTGACCTGCATGCACTGGCGAACAAGCTGGAAGTTGCTTACTACCCGCAGGGCAAAATGATCCTGTCCTCCAATCCACCGCCTGGACTGGCGATCATCCGCAAGGGCGCTGTGCGCCTGGTGGACGCAGCACACAAGTTCCTGGACAAGCGATCCGAAGGGGAAATGTTCGGCCATCAGGTCTTTTTGCATGGCGAGCAGCGCGACTATGTCGCCGAGGCCGAGGAAGACTGCCTGGTCTGGCATCTGTCACAGGCCGATTTCGAGGCGCTGTGCGAACAGCAGGAACTGATCAGCGAGTTTTTCAGCAGCCACCTGAAAAAGCGAGTGAGCGTCGCGGCCCACGTGCAGCGATCGGTGACACACGTTCGCGATCTGCTCAAGCGCGATCCCGTCCTGATCGACAGCAAGGCCTCGATTCGTGAAGCGGCGCGCCTGATGAGTCGGGAAAACGTCTCAAGCGTGCTGGTCATGCGCGAGGGACTGCTGGGCGGTATCGTAACCGACAAGGATCTCCGGCAGCGCGTGCTGGCGGTCGACCTCGATCCGAACGCCGCCATCGAGGAGGTCATGACGGCGAATCCCAGGACCCTGGCCGCGGATGCCGACGTCGATGCGGCCCTGCTGCTGATGATGCGCCAGAACTATCACCATTTGCCAATCCTCGACGGCGACCGGCCGCTCGGTCTGGTTACGGCCGGTGATATCCTGCGGGCGCAATCGGAGCATCCCCTGCGTCTGGTGCGGGACATTTACAAGAAGAAATCGGTCGACGAACTGGTGGTATTGAGCCGGCGCCTGCCCACGTTGTTCGTGCGCCTCGTCAACCTGGGCCGCGACGTTGAACAGATCGGCTGCATGGTGACGCATATCACCGATGCGTTCACGGTACGCTTGCTACAGCTCGCCGAGGCCGAATTTGGCCCGCCGCCGATGAGCTATGCCTGGGTGGTGTTCGGATCCCAGGCCCGGGAAGAACAAACCGCGAAGACCGACCAGGACAACGGCATCGTTCTCGAACGCCGGGCTACGGAAGCCGAAGCCCGGTATTTCGCGAAGCTGGCCGACTTCGTCTGCGGCGGGCTCGACAAGCTAGGCTACGAATTCTGTCCGGGTGAAGTCATGGCTCTGAACGTCAAATGGCGTGTCTCGCTGGCCAAGTGGAAGCGCCATTTCGACCGCTGGATCGAGGTACCCGAACCCAAGTCCGTCATGCACAGCAGCATCTTTTTCGACATGCGCTGCGTGCGCGGCAACAGCGAACTGGTCGACGAACTGCTCGATTATGCGGTTGGCCGAGCCAAGCGCAATCGCATCTTCAGGCGCTTCATGGCTGCCAACGTGATGAGCCATCGGCCACCGATCGGATTCTTCCGGCGCTTCGTGCAGGAAGATGACGGTTCCCACACCGAAGGACTGAACCTCAAGCATCGGGGCATCGTTCCCATTACCGACCTGGTGCGCATGCGCGCACTTGAGGCCGGGATCACTGCCGCCAACACCTTCCGCCGCCTCGAGCAAGTCGTCGCGGCCGGAGAAATGAACGAAAACGACGCCAGCAGTCTCCGGGATGCACTGATCCTCATCAACCGCATACGCCTCAACTTCCAGGCCGAGCAGATGGTTGCGGGTCAGAAGCCGGGCAACTTCGTGCCAACCGAAGAACTTTCTCCGCTGATGCGGCGCAACCTCAAGGCGGCCTTCATGCTGGTGGTCGAGGCACAGAACGCCCTGTCTTCCCGCTACCAATTGCACTGAGCCCGATTTGCCTTGAGATCGCAACTGCCAACCGGGGCCCCTGCCTGACATGCTGCAGCGCTGGCGACATCGCAGGCGCTGCCGCAGACTGGCTCGCGCCTGCGAGCAGCCGGTGATGAGAGACTACCTGGAGACCTGCGCCGCGCTGGATATCGGCCGTATCGACAACACGCCGTTAATCGCGGTCGATCTCGAGCTCACCGGCCTGGACAAGAACGAGGATCACATCATCGCCATGGGCTGGACCCACATAGACCGGGGACGTATCCAGCTTGGCAGCAACCAGCACTTGCTGATCAGCTCCGCGCAGTCCGTTGGCTCCAGCGCGGCCATTCACGAATTGATGGATAGCGAGGTCGCCCAGGGGCAGGCCATCGAGGACGGACTGGAAGCGCTGTTTCGCGCCGCCTGGGGCCGGGTGTGGGTGTTTCATCACGCCGGCCTGGACGTGTCCTTTTTAAAGAAAGCCTGTGCAAATTGGGCCCGGGTCGTTCCCGGCTTCATCGTGCTGGATACCATGCGAATCGAATATCAGCAGCGGAAGCGGCGCGAAGTACCGGTGAAACACGGGGACTTGCAGCTGGGCCGGATTCGCAGCCTTTATGGGCTGCCACGTTACACGGCGCATAATGCACTGAATGACGCACTTGCCACGGCGGAGCTGATGTTGGCGATCGCCGCGAGCATGGAGTCCGAGGCTTCCCTCGCACTGTCGCCGCATCTGAAGTTTTTCTGACTAAAGTCTTATGGTGTGCTGGCGATCCACGATCTACGCTGTTGCGAGGCCCGTGAGGCGCCCCTTGTACAACCCTGAAACCTATTGGCGGTAAAAGCATGTCCTACCAAGAACTGTATCGTGAGTCATTGGAAAACCCCGAGGCCTTCTGGGCGCGGGCGGCAGCCGGACTGGATTGGTCCAAACCCTGGCAAAAGGTGCTCGATAGCGGCGACGCGCCCTATTACGAATGGTTCCACGGCGGCGAACTCAATACCTGTCACAATGCGCTGGACCGACACTGTGCCGGCGGCCGCGGAGCGCAGGCGGCGCTGATCTACGACAGCCCGGTTACAAGCCAGCAAAAGACCTTCACTTACGACGAGTTGCGCGACCTCGTCGCCCGTTTCGCCGGCGCACTCGCGCAACAGGGCGTCGGCAAGGGTGACCGGGTCATCATCTACATGCCGATGATCCCGGAGGCCGTCATCGCCATGTTGGCCTGTGCCCGCATTGGCGCCATACATTCGGTCGTATTCGGAGGTTTTGCGGCCCGGGAACTGGCGACCCGAATCGTCGATGCCGGGCCCAAAATGATCATCAGCGCCAGTTGCGGCATCGAGGGCAAGCGGGTAATTCCGTATGTGCCGTTGTTGGAGGAGGCCCTGACCATCGCCGGGGTGCCGGAGCTGCCGCGCATCCTGGTTTCGCGCCCGCAGTTGCCGCTGGTTGAAATGGACCCGAACGCGTTGACGTGGGCGCAGGCGATGGAGCGTGCCGAACCGGTCGACTGCGTGCCGGTCGCGGCGACCGACCCGCTCTACATCCTTTACACCTCGGGCACCACGGGACAGCCCAAGGGCGTGGTACGACCCACTGGCGGCCACGCAGTGGCGCTGAAGTGGAGCATGGAGAACATCTACAACGTGAGTCCGGGCGACGTTTACTGGGCCGCCTCGGACATCGGATGGGTGGTCGGGCATTCCTACATCGTCTATGCGCCGCTGCTGCATGGTTGCACCACCATCCTGTACGAGGGGAAACCCATCGGCACCCCCGATGCCGGCGCTTTTTGGCGAGTCATCGAACAGCACAGCGTCAACTGCCTGTTCACGGCGCCGACCGCGTTCCGCGCCATTCGACGCGAGGATTCCGACGGCGAACTGCTGCACAAGTACGACATCAGCAGCCTCAAAACCCTGTTCCTGGCGGGCGAGCGCTGCGATCCCGACACCCTGCATTGGGCGGAGAAACAACTTGAAGTTCCAGTCATAGACCATTGGTGGCAAACGGAAAGTGGTTGGGCAATGGCCGCGAACCCGATGGGTATTGAGCGCCTGCCGGTGAAGGCCGGATCACCCACCGTGGCAGTGCCTGGTTATGACATCCGCGTGCTGGATGATGAGGGCCGCGAATTGCCGCGCGGAGAGACGGGGAATATTGTCGTCAAGCTGCCGCTCCCGCCGGGTACCTTGCCCACCTTGTGGGGCAACCGGCAACGCTATTTCGATACCTACCTGTCGCGTTTCGAAGGTTACTATCTGACCGGCGACGCCGGCATTCTCGACGAGGCAGGCTACCTGTGGGTCATGAGTCGCATCGACGACGTGATCAACGTGGCAGGGCACCGGCTGTCCACGGGGGCGCTCGAGGAAGCGCTGTCGACCCATGGCGCGGTGGCGGAGTGCGCGGTGATCGGCGTGGAGGACGCCCTCAAGGGCGAGATGCCGCTGGGCTTCGTGGTGCTCAACACCAATGCGCAGATCGACGAGGCACAACTGAAGGCCGAATTGATCAAAACCGTGCGCTCGGTAGTCGGGCCCATCGCGGCGCCGCGCGACATCGTCGTCGTGACGCGGCTGCCCAAGACCCGTTCAGGGAAAATACTGCGCGGCACCATGCGCAAGATCGCCGACGGCAAAGAGTACAAGGTGCCAGCCACGATAGAGGATCCGGCCGTACTGGACGAAATTACGGAAGCGCTGGGTTTGTAGAAGCGGCTCCAGCCGGGATTCTTCCGAAGAAAATCGGTCCGGCGTCAATCCGCTGAGTGTGCGGGAGCCGCCCCGGCGGCTTTCTGCTCGACATACTCCTTGAGCCCGCGCAGGCCGGCGCGCATTTCGCGGCGCACGACAAAGCGCACCAGCAGCCAATCCGCCAATGACCCGAGCGGGCCGAGATGCGCGCCGTAGCGAACCTGGGTTTCGACGACGGTGTAGCCGTTTTCGGAACCGAGGACCCACACTTCCTTGACGTCTTTCATGGGAAACGGCGCTTGCAGGACGTCGAACGCAAACCCCTTCTGATCGTGCCACTGCGTAACCGCTTCCTCGAAGCGGAAACCCCAGGCGTGGCGCATGCCGCGTCGCATGCCGATACCGGATGTCTGCTCACCGATCAGCTGCGACTTGCGCATGTAGGGTGCCCAAGCGTCGACGCCGCCGAAGTCGGCGAGTACCTCCCAAACCAGGCGGGCTGGCGCCCTGATCTCCACCCGTTCTTCAAGTAAGCGCATAATCTCAGAATTCGTGAATGAATTGATCCATGTCGCGTTCCCCTTGCCGACACCGGCCGTAGACTATCAGATCAATGGGTCCAGTAGAAGCGAGAGTGGATGGGGTTGTCATCCGAGACTTCTGTAGCCGATGCATTTGCCGGCCTGGGAACCGGGGATGCGTCGGAATTCGAACTGCGGGACGGCTCACGCATTGCCGTGGTGGGCGGTGGCCCGGCCGGTTCCTTCTTTTCCTACTTCCTGCTCAAAATGGCGGACGCGATCGATCTCGAAATCGAGGTTGACATTTACGAACCCCGTTCCTTCAAGTACTGCGGTCCTGCCGGCTGCAATCACTGCGGTGGCATCGTTTCAGAGTCGCTGGTGCAGATCCTGTCCGCCGAGGGTATCGTACTGCCTGACACGGTAGTACAGCGTGGCGTGGAATCCTACGTTGTGCATATGGACGTGGGCGATGTTGCCATTGAGAGCCCGGTGCACGAGCAGCGCATCGCGGCGCTGTACCGAGGCAACGGGCCTCGCGAGGGCGGCGACACGCCGCTGGAAAGTTTCGACGACTTCCTGCAGGGCATGGCGACCAAACGCGGCGCCCGAGTCGTCCGCCAGCTCATCACCGGCGTGGATTGGCAGGAAGGCCTGCCACAATTGCAGTTTGCGAGCCACTCCGCGCGATCCTATGACCTGGTTGCCGTGGCGGCCGGCGTCAACAGCAATTTCATCAAGTTGCTGGATGACCATCCCGCGGGTTTCGAGCCACCCAAGACGACCCGTGGCTACATCTGTGAATTCCGTTCTACTGAGGAAGAAATTCTGAATATCCTCGGCAGCTCCGTGCACGTCTTTCTGCTGGACATACCGCGGTTCGAATTTGCCGCCATTATTCCCAAGGGACCTTTCGCTACAGTGGTGATGGTCGGCGATGACCTCGATGAAGAGTTGGTGCACGCTTTTCTGAACGATCCTGTCGTGCGGCGGACCTTTCCGACCAACACCGTGCCGTGTGTCTGCAGCTGCAAACCGTTGATCAACCTGGGGGCGCGCAAACGACCCTACGGCGACCGCATCGTGCTGGTCGGCGACAGCGGGGTGACCCGGCTCTACAAGGACGGTATCGGGGCTGCCTTCCGCACCGGCAAGGCCGCGGCTACTGCCGCGGTATTCCATGGCGTGTCGGGCGAAGACTTCGAGCAGCATTTCTGGCCCGCCTGCAAGAGCATCGCAAACGACAACGCCGTTGGACGCATCATGTTCGCCACCAACGCCATCATGAAGAACAGCCGCATCACGCGCCGCGCAATGTTGACGATGGCGCAGAAAGAGCAGGCCAGGGCCGACGCCCGACCGCACATGAGTTCTCTGCTATGGAATATGTTCACCGGCAGCGCACCTTACACGGAGATGTTCCGCGGCACCTTTCACCCGGGATTCATCGGCAACCTGATACTCAGCTTGGGGTCGGCGCTTGTACCCCGACAAAAAAATGCTAATGTAAAGAACAGTGAGGTGTGACAGTGGTCAGCGGTGCACTGGGTAAAATTTATCGCGACGGCGAAGTGATCATCCACCAGGGTAATGCCGGGGAGAGTATGTACGTTGTCCAGTCCGGGAGGGTTGAGGTGGTTCTGCAATCAGAGAACGGCGGCGAGCGTCATTTGGCCTTTCTCGAGGCCGGTAATTTTTTCGGCGAAATGTCGGTGTTCGAAAAAGAAGTGCGATCTGCTACTGTGCGCGCGGCCGGGGAAGCCCGAGTGTTGAAAATCGACAAGAAGACCTTATTGCGACGCATCAGGGAAGACCCGCTGTTGGCTGTCAACCTGCTGAAGACCATGTCACATCGCATACGGGTGCTAAACAGTGAGTTGGCGCAACACCGGGGCGCACAGTAGTGAGTGGCAAGCTGGATAAGCCGGCGCCGATAGCGGGCCAGGAGCGCATCACTCCTTCCTATCGACCGAAGCAGGTGGAAAAGGCGGCCCCGTGCCAGGGCGGCTGCGCCAACTGCGGCGACATCCGCGGCTGGATCGGCACCGTGGCACAACGCGAAAAGAACGGGCTGAGCGCCGAGGAAGCCTACGCGCAAGCCTGGCGTATTATTACCGACGTCAATCCCTTCCCGGCCACGCTCGGGCGCATCTGCCCGCATCCCTGCGA
>JAPHSB010000457.1 GCA_026193295.1 Lysobacterales bacterium | reverse complement strand
GACAGTTCGCTGGCCGACCGCAAGGAAGCCAGCGTCGTCAAGCTGATCTCGGCCTACCGGCTGCGCGGCCACGAAAACGCAGACCTGAACCCACTGGGCCTGCCCCACTACGAACCGGTAGCCGATCTGGATCCGGCATACCACGACCTCGATGCCTCCGACCTGGATCGTGAGTTCGACAGCGGCTCGCTGGTCGCCCCCCCCCGGATGAAACTGCGTGACATCGTTGCCCTATGCCAGCGCGTCTATTGCGGCAGCATTGGCATCGAGTATCTGCACATTTCGGATACCCGCAAGCGACGGTGGCTGCAGGAGCGCCTCGAGGGTTGCCAGGGCATCCCTGCCGTCAGCGACGAGGAACGACTGCGCATCCTGCGCCTGCTGACCGGGGCTGAAGGTCTCGAAAAGTACCTGCACACGCGCTATGTCGGACAGAAGCGTTTTTCGCTGGAAGGCGGCGACAGCCTGATCCCTTTGCTGCATGAGGCCATCATCCACTCCGGCGGCCAGGGCGTCGAGGAAGTGGTCATAGGCATGGCGCACCGCGGGCGTCTCAATGTGCTGGTTAATATCCTGGGCAAATCACCGGCCATGCTGTTCGAAGAATTCGAGGGTCATCGCAAGGAAGACAATCCGCTGCGCTCAGGCGATGTCAAGTACCACCTCGGCTTCGCATCGGATATCCAGACACCGGGCGGCATGGTCCACATGGTGCTCGCATTCAACCCCTCGCACCTGGAGATCGTCGATCCCGTGGTGCTGGGCTCGGCCCGTGCACGCCAGGTGCGGCGCAAGGACCTCGATCATGAAAAGGTCATGCCGATCCTGGTACATGGCGACGCCGCATTTTCCGGCCAGGGTGTCGTCATGGAGTTGTTCCAGATGTCTGAAACCCGCGGTTTCGGTGTAGGCGGGACGCTTCACATCGTGGTCAACAACCAGGTCGGCTTCACCATCAGCAACCCGCAGGACCTGCGCTCCACCCTGTATTGCTCGACCATAGCCAAGATGGTCCATGCGCCCATTTTCCACGTCAACGGCGATGATCCGGAAGCTGTGCACCACGTCATGAAAATCGCCTGTGACTTCCGCCTGAAGTTCAAGCGTGACGTGGTGATCGACCTGGTGTGCTACCGCCGCCATGGCCACAACGAGGCGGACGAACCAGCCGCCACCCAGCCGCTGATGTACAAGAAAATTCGCGGCATGGAGACCACCCGCCGCAGGTACGCCGACCGCCTGGTCAAGCGGGACCTGGTGGACGAGGCGCAGGTGCAGGCCTTGATGGAAGAATACCGCGAGCACCTGGACAAGGGCGATCAGGTCGCCGACGTGGTGACGGAACCGCGGACCAACGAGTATGCGGCCCGCTGGCACGATTTCGACCACCTCGACGAGCCGTATGACATGGACACCGCGGTGCCGCTCGAGAAGATCCACGAACTGTCGGGCAAACTGACCCGGCTGCCCGACGGCTTCCAGTTGCACAACCGGGTCAAGCGCATCATCGAAGATCGCCGCAAAATGGCCACGGGTAAAATCCCCCTGGACTGGGGTTTCGCCGAAACGATGGCATACGCGACGCTCATCGATCAGGGCAATAAGTTCCGGCTGGTGGGGCAGGATTCCGGCAGGGGCACGTTTTTCCATCGCCACGCGGTCCTGCACAACCAGGTAGATGGCAGCACCTACACGCCGTTGCAGAGCATCAATCCCGATCTGCACGTCACGGTCGTGGACTCCTTGCTGTCCGAAGAAGCGGTGCTGGGTTTTGAATACGGCTACGCCACGGCGGCGCCGGACACCCTGGTCATCTGGGAAGCCCAATTCGGTGACTTCGCCAACGGCGCCCAGGTGGTGATCGACCAGTTCATTACTTCCGGCGAGGCCAAGTGGGGACGGCTATGCGGCCTGACCCTGCTTTTGCCGCATGGCTACGAAGGCCAGGGCCCGGAACACTCGAGTGCCCGGCTTGAGCGCTTTTTGCAGCTGTGCGCCAATCACAACATCCAGGTCTGCGTGCCCTCCACGCCGGGCCAGATGTTCCACCTGATGCGCCGCCAGGTCCTGCAGCCATTGCGCAAGCCTTTGATCGTCATGACGCCGAAGAGCTTGCTGCGCAGCAAGGCGGCAACCTCCCAGCTCAGCGTGCTGACCGGCGGCCGGTTCCAGCAGGTCATCGGTGATCGTGGCCCCGGCGACGCCGAGGAAATCAAGCGCGTGGTGTTCTGTTCCGGCAAGGTGTATTACGACCTCGCGGAGAAGCGCGACGCCGAAAAGATCCGTGAAGTCGCCGTGATGCGGGTGGAACAGCTGTACCCGTTTCCGGAAGCCGACCTCAGGGGCTTCGTCAACGAGTTCCCCAACGCGACAGAGGTCGTCTGGTGCCAGGAAGAGCCTAAAAACCAGGGTGCCTGGTACCCGATACGGCATCATCTGCAAGCCTGCATCGCCGAGGGGCAGGAACTGAAATACGTGGGCCGGGCGCAATCCGCCTCCCCCGCGGTCGGCTATTACACGGTGCACCTGGAAGAGCAGCAGGCGCTGGTCAAGCAAGCCATTTTGTAGGAATGACGAGATGACGATTGAAGTTAAAGTACCCGTTCTGCCTGAATCGGTGGAAGACGCCACGATCGCCACCTGGCACAAGCAGGCGGGCGATACCGTGCTTCGAGACGAGAATCTCGTGGACCTCGAGACGGACAAGGTGGTGCTGGAGGTGCCGGCGCCGGTGGATGGCACGGTCAAGGAGATTCGCGCCGGAGAGGGCGACACCGTGCACAGCGACGACGTCATCGCGATCATCGAGGAAGGTGCCGTCGAGAGGCCTGCCGCGGCAGCGGAGCCCGTCACCGAGGCGCCCGTCGCGGCGCCCGCTCAACCTTCTGCGACCGCGAAGCCGGAAAAAGCGGCGGACGAGCCCCGGCTCAGTCCCGCGGCCCGGCGCGTCGCCGAGGAGGAACGGATCGACGCCAGGAGCGTCGAGGGAACCGGTCGTGGCGGCCGGGTCACCAAGGGCGATGTATTGAGCTTCCTGAGGGGCGGCGGCTCGCGCCAGGAGGAACGGGTCAAGATGACCCGGCTGCGCAGCCGCATAGCCGAGCGCATGAAGGAAGCCCAGAACACGGCGGCCATTCTCACCACGTTCAACGAGGTCGACTTGAAGGCCGTGATGGATCTGCGCCGCCGCCACCAGGAGGAGTTCACAAAGAAACACGGGATCAAGCTGGGCCGATGTCCTTTTTCGTCAAGGCCTGCTGCGATGCCTTGCGCAAGTTCCCGGTGGTCAATGCCTCGATCGAGGGCGATGAAATCGTCTACCACAATTTCCAGGATATCGGCATCGCCGTCTCAACGGAGCGCGGCCTGATGGTGCCGATCATTCGCAATGCCGAAAACCTTGCACTTGCGGAACTCGAGGCGGCCATCGCCGGCTTCGCCGAGAAAGCACGCACGGGATCGATCACGCTGGAAGAGTTGCAGGGCGGCACCTTTTCAATCACCAACGGGGGCGTATTCGGCTCCCTTTTGTCGACGCCGCTGCTGAATCCTCCGCAGAGCGCGATCCTCGGCATGCACACGATCAAGGAACGACCGGTCGTGGTCGACGGCGAAATCGTGGCACGACCCATGATGTACCTGGCCATGAGCTACGACCACCGCATCATCGACGGCAAGGACTCGGTGCAGTTCCTGGTGGCGGTGAAGAGCGCACTGGAAGATCCGGCACGACTGCTGCTGGGCATTTGAGAGAGAAACCATGGCTGAGAAGTTCGACGTAATCGTGATCGGCGGAGGCCCGGGCGGCTATGTCGCCGCCATCCGGGCTGCGCAGTTGGGTCTGAAAACCGCCTGCATCGACAGCTACAGCGGCAAGGATGGCAAGGCTTCCCCGGGGGGCACCTGCCTTAACGTTGGCTGCATTCCGTCCAAGGCGCTGCTGGATTCCAGCAAGCACTTCCATCACGTGCAGCATGAATACGCGGCACATGGAATCCACGTCAAGGAAGCCGCCATAGACGTGCCGACCATGCTGGCGCGCAAGGACGGTGTGGTGAAAAAGCTCACCGCTGGTGTCACCCAGCTGTTGAAAGGCAACAAGGTGACCTTTTATCACGGCACCGGCACGCTCGCCGGCAGTCGTCAGGTCACCGTCTCACCGGTCGACGGCGGGACGGCGCTGCAGCTCTCGGCGAACAACGTGATCCTGGCTTCAGGCTCGGTGCCGATCGAGATTCCCAACGTCGCATTCGACGGCGAGTACATTGTCGACAATGTGGGAGCTCTGGATTTCGACCACGCACCCAAAACGCTGGGCGTTATCGGCGCCGGCGTGATCGGGCTGGAGCTGGGTTCCGTCTGGAACCGCCTGGGTTCGGAGGTGACCCTGCTGGAGGCGCTGCCGGATTTCCTGGCTCTGGCCGATCGCGACATCGCCAAGCTGGCGGAACGTGAATTCAAAAAACAGGGCCTCGACATCAGGCTCTCCACGCGGGTGAAGCAGGCGGCCGTGAAGAAGAAAAAGGTCGTAGTCACCATCGAAACCGCGGATGGCGAGAGTGAACTGAGCTTCGACCGTCTGCTGGTCAGCGTCGGCCGCAAGCCCTACACCGAAGGGCTGCTGGCGGACGACTCCGGGGTTCGGCTGACCGAGCGGGGGCAGATCGAAGTCGACGAACAGTCCCGCACCTCGGCCCCCGGCGTTTGGGCCATCGGCGACTGCGTGCGGGGCCCGATGCTGGCGCACAAGGCTTCCGAGGAAGGCGTTGCGGTCGCAGAGCTGATCGCCGGCAAACCCGCGCACATCCATTTCGAGACCGTGCCGTGGGTCGTGTACACCGATCCGGAGATTGCCTGGGTTGGCAGAACGGAGAAGGAACTGAAAGACGCGGGTATCGAATACCGCTCGGGCACCTTCCCGTTTGCCGCCAATGGCCGGGCGCTGGCGGGTGGCCAGGGTGCGGGGCTGGTGAAAATCATGGCCGATTCCGAGACCGATGAAATCCTCGGTGTGCACATCTTTGGAGCCAATGCTTCCGAGTTGATCGCCGAGTGCGTCGTGGCCATGGAATTCCAGGGTTCGAGCGAAGATCTCGCGCGCATCGTGCACGCGCATCCCACGCTGTCTGAAGCCGTGCACGAGGCTGCCATGCACGTGGACCGGCGCGCCATTCACCGGGGCAACTGATGAGCGTCCCCGAACGCTTCAGGGCCTTTCGCATCCACGACGATGCCGAAGGCTTCCAGACCGGCCTCGAGCACATCGCACTGGATGATCTTTCCGAAGGGGACGTCACGATCCAGGTCGCCTGGTCGGGCATCAACTACAAGGATGCGCTGGCCGCCACCGGCAAGGGGAAGATTCTGCGGCACTCGCCTCTTTCGGGCGGTATCGACGTCGCCGGCACCGTGGTGGCATCCGCCAGCGACGCGTTTCAACCGGGCGACCAGGTCCTCGCCAATGGCAGCGGCCTCTCCGAGACGCGGGACGGCGGCTTCAGCGAATACCTGCGGCTGCCCAGCGACATCATCGTGCGCCTGCCGGATGGCCTGACTTTACGCGAAGCGATGGGGCTCGGCACGGCCGGCTTCACCGCGGCCATGTGCTTGCACCGCATGGAAGCCAATGGCCAGCAGCCCGCGATGGGCCCGATCGTGGTGACCGGCGCCAGCGGTGGCGTCGGCACGGTGGCAATCGACCTGCTGACAGCCGCCGGCTACGAAGCGCATGCCATCACGGGCAAGGTCGAGGAATTCGACTGGCTGGAACACCTCGGCGCGCGCCAATGCATTTCACGTCACGATCTGTACTGGGGTCAAAAGCCGCTAGAGCGTGCCGCCTGGGCCGGCTGCATCGACAACGTGGGCGGCGACATGCTGGCCGGCATCAGCCGGGTCATCGATCTTTGGGGCAACATCGCCTGCTGCGGCATGGCCGGCGGGCAGGGATTGCAGACTACCGTTTTTCCAATGATCCTGCGTGGCGTCAGCCTGCTTGGAATCAGCTCTGCCAATTGCCCCATCGATTTGCGCCGGACCCTCTGGAACCGGTTGGCTAAGGAATGGAAACCACCCCATTTGCACGAGATCATCCGTGACGAGGTCACCCTGGACGACATGAGCCCCGTGTTCGAACGGATGATGGACGGCCACTCTCTCGGCAGGACCGTCGTCAGAATCGGGCACTAGGCAATCCGCGGCAATAAAGAACCTCGCGTCCCTGCTCCCCCCGGCCGAGGCCCGTGTCGGCCGCTTGCGCAAAAAAGTAATTCACATTTTTCATCCATTTACGGCATAATGGACCGCAAATGGATCACAGCCGCAGGAAGCGGGAGGCGTCATGCCTAAAGTCCTGATAGTCGACGATTCACCGGCACAGCTTTACAGCCTGCGCCAGATGGTCGAGCGCGCCGGTCACCAGGCCGTGGTCGCCGAATCGGGCGAGCGGGCCCTGGAAGTCGCCGCATCGGAACACCCAGCCGTCATCCTGATGGATATCGTCATGCCCGGTATGAGCGGATACCAGGCCACGCGCAAACTGGGCCGGACGGAATCAACCCGGCACATTCCCGTAATCTTCGTCTCCACCCGAGACGGCGAAGCCGACCGTCAATGGGGTCTGCGCCAGGGTGCCCGTGAGTACGTGACCAAGCCCGTCAACCCCAACCTGCTGCTCGCGGCCATATCCGAAGCCATGGCCGCCTGAAACCGGGCGGTCAATCGTTAGCCCTTGCATATTCGTCCCCCGGATACCATCTGGGTTCGGAGCGTTTGATACATTTCCCGGTTCGAACCCACAAGCAGGAGCCAGCCCATGCCGATCAAAGTCGGAGACCCGATTCCCAACAGCACACTGAGCATCATGACGGACACTGGTCCGGAGCCCCTGAGCACCAACGAACTCTTTGCCGACAGGAAAGTCGTGTTGTTCGCGGTGCCGGGCGCCTTCACACCAACCTGTTCCGCCAAGCATCTGCCCGGATTCGTCGAGCACGCGGAGGCCATCCTGGCGAAGGGCGTCGATGCGATCGCCTGCATGGCGGTTAACGACGTCTTCGTAATGCATGCCTGGGGCAAGAGCGCCGGCGCCGGGCACATCCTGATGCTGGCCGACGGCAACGGCGATTTCACCCGTGCACTGGGGCTTGAACTCGACGCCACCGCCTTCGGCATGGGGCACCGCTCGCAGCGCTTTGCCCTGATCGTCGAGAACGGCCGGGTGACCGACCTGTTCGTCGAAGGACCTGGCGAGTTCCGGGTCAGCAGTGCCGATCACGTGCTCTCCAAACTGTAAATCCACTGACACCGGTCATGTCGCCACCTGCCGGTGGCGACAATAATCTGAGTCACTCAATACAGCGGCGACAGCCATGCAGGACTACCCACACCGATACAAAGCCGCCGCCCAGGGCGGCATCGAAGGCATCATCGACACCAGCAGCCCCGGCCTGCAGAACATCGCGGCCATGCCACCGCCGGAATTCGACGGCCCGGGCGACAAGTGGTCGCCGGAAACCATGCTGGTGGGCGCGGTTGCCAATTGCTTCATCCTGACCTTTCGGGCGGTTACGCGCGGCGCGAAGTTCGACTGGAACTCTGTGACCTGCGAGGTTACCGGCATTCTGGACCGGGTGGACCGCGTGACTCAGTTCACTGAATTCTATATCGATGTCTCGCTGCGCTTGCCCGAGGGCGGCAATACGCACAAGGCCCATCGCCTGGCCGAGAGATCCGAGCAGGTGTGCCTCGTGACCAACTCGCTTACCGGCAAAAAGATTCTGAACATCGCCGTCGTGCACGACGCCTGATCACGGAACGTCATCACTTAGGAATTCGATCATGCGGAACCCATTTGTCATTTGCTGTCTCTCTGCCGCGCTGTTTTCGAGCGTTTTGACCGCCGCAGAGTCCGCTGAACAGGCCGAGGCGCAATCGGCTGTAGCTGCCTTTGCCGGAGCGCTGAAAGCCGAGTTGACCTCGGCCATGCAGGCAGGCGGACCGCTCAACGCCATCGAGGTGTGTAATGAGCGAGCTCCAGCCATCGCCGCAAAAATCTCCATCGACAAAGGTATGAGGCTGTCGCGGGTCAGCCTGCGCAACCGCAATCCGGACAATGCGCCCAACGATTGGCAGGCAGCGGTGCTGCAGGAGTTCGAAACCCGGCAGGCAGCCGGTGAGGACAGCGGCGCGTTGAGTTGGCAGCACGTTGCCGAATCAAGCGGTCAGCGGGAATACCGATTCATGAAGGCAATTCCAACGGCCCCACTTTGCCTCGGCTGTCACGGCGAGGCCATCGCGCCGGCGGTGGCGGAAAAAATTGCCGAGCTCTACCCTGACGACAAGGCGACGGGATTCCGGGAAGGCGATATTCGGGGTGCGTTCGTGGTGACAAGGACGCTGAAACCGTAGAACCGAATTCAATCGGTACCCATGGCGGAACCGGGGTGTCACGCGCCCCCCACCGTGGATCATCCTGTTCCCGAATGAATTCGGTCCTACGCGGCAGGTTCTTCTTCTGATTCTTCTTCTGATTCTTCTTC
>JAPHSB010000195.1 GCA_026193295.1 Lysobacterales bacterium | reverse complement strand
TCGGAATGCTGGCGTATGCCTTCTCCTCTCTCCTGTTGCGGCGCCTGGGCGACCGTGATCACACAGTGACCATCGCTTTCTGGTTCGTGGCCGTGGTCTGCGCGGGTTCCGCCGTGCTGGCGCTGCCGCGCTGGCAACCCGTCGCGCAGGCGCACTGGCCGCACATCCTGCTGCTGGGTCTGACCGGCGCCTTGGGACAGGCCATGCTGACGGCGGCCTTTCGCCGCGCCTCGGTGGCAGTGGTGGCACCGTTCGACTACACACACATGATCTGGGCCGTCGTGTATGGCCTGGTGTTCTGGGGCTACCTGCCGGGCTGGCGCGTATGGGCAGGCGCTGCGATCATCATGGCCTCCGGCCTGTTCATCCTGTTGCGTGAACAGCATTCAAGGCGGCGGCTCAGGCGCAGTGGGAAGGATGTGGGCGCCCTCATCCCTTGAGCAGGGTGTCGAACCGGGCCAACGTGGCCGCATCGAGATCCCCGCGTTCCTGTGCCAGTTCCAGCACCGTGCGGGCCAGGATTCGGTAGACATCAATGTCATCGGGATAGGAGCTGCGCAACGCCTCCAGATGGGCCTCCACGGTACGCGTGTCGCCCCTCACCACGGGCCCGGTAATCGATTGCTGGGCTCCGGACCGGAACAGGTCTTCCAGTGTAGTCGCCAGCAGTTGGTGTGTGACAGCGGTGGCGGTGGCGTCCGGCAGCCCGGCGCGGGTCAGCCAGTTCTGGGCTTTCCATGCCACACCCTTGGTGACATTGCTGACAATGCTGACCGCGGCGTGGTAAAGGCCCCGGTCGATATCGCTCACGGGCAGCCACAGGCCGCCGATCGCGGTGACCAGCGGTTGCAGGCGGTCCAGCGCGGCGGGGGAACCCTCGGCCACACAGGCGGTGCCTTTGAAGTCCGCGATTGAAAGCCGCGCATGCGTCAGTGACCTGACCGGGTGCATGGCGGCTGGCTCGGCGCCTTGCTCGGCCAGCGGTGCGAGCACCTCCAGGCCGAAACGGCCTGCCAGGTGAAACACCAGGGCGCCGTCCAGATCGGTTCTTGCCGCAGCCAGCGCCCGCGCCACTGAAAGGACCTGGTCATCGCCAGAGCCAATCAGCCACAGGTCGGCGGCCGGCATATCGCCAACGGATTCGGCCGCTGCGCCGGCGCCGAGCTGCCGCACGGCCTGTTGTGAACTCGAGCGGCTGCGATTGAGGATCGCACCGACCCGCAGCGTCGGCGCCTGCAGCCACAGCCGCACCAGGCTGCCGGCGGCCCGCCCGCAACCAATGACATTGAGCGTTGGCAGCGGACCTCCGGTGGGCCTATTGGTCATCTTCGAGCAGAAAGTAAATGTGGGTGATCAATGCCTCGGCCGGTGTCTCGCCGGGATCGGAAATGTATTGCTCCCACGAGACCGGGCCCTCCGCCAGGCCGCGCGCAGCCATCCAGGCCGCCACTTTTTCGTACTGCAGCGCCATGTGGTCGTAGGGACCGCGGTGGATGACCCGCAAAGCCCTTCCTGCGGGCGATTTTCCCAAAAGGACCCGGGCGCCCGGCTCGACAGCCTCCGGGAACACCGGTATCGCAGCATCGACTTCGTAACCCTGCTGGCCGCGGAGACGCGTTATGGCCATCGGCTGCGCGGCCATTTCAATCTCGTTAACAGCCATGAAGGCGGCGATCTCCCGGTATGCGGCGGCCAGGCTGGAGCCGAGATTGCCGAAGTCCCCGTCTGCCGTGTTCCTGACGTACAGAATGTCCGCCGATTCGACCTGAACGATTTCCACTTCGAGGTCGGCGAAGTCCGCTGCAGGCATGGATTCGACCAGGGCTTTGAGACGGGCCAGTCCGGCTTCGTAGCCCGTGCCGATCCACTTGTCGAAAAACAGCCCGAAATAGCGGGCCAGCAGGCCGGCGAACCAGCTTTGCCCCTCCAGCAGATCGGTATCAAACCCCCAGGTGACGCGGGATATGCCGACCGAGCCATCAATCTGCAGGTACGAAGAGGCTTGCGCCTGCTGTTCGAAATCAAGGTGCATGCGCACCAGTGAATACGGTTTGCTTTCGATGATTTCCTGCCAACCGGTACCCACCAGCCTCGGATCACCGCTCCAGCTCATTTTGGCCCCGACTCCGGCGACAGGCCCGCTGAACTCATAGCGCGCGCCCGGGTCGCGATCCGCCCATGGAGACCAGAGCGGAAAGGTTCGGTAGCTGTTGACGACGGTAAACACCGTGGCGGCGGGACGCTGGATTTCTATCTGCCGCTCGACATGCACTTGCCGGGGCAAAAAAATCCCAATGATGAAGAAAATAAATAATGCAATAACAATGGAATAGGATACTTTCTTCAGCATGATTATAATTCAAAATGGGCGTTCCCGGTTCACCGGGGGTCCGGTGGCCTGGAGTCCTTGTCCGGTGATTCAGGATACCATTCCGGCACCGATTCATCGTCTTCCCATTCATAGCGCACCAGCGGAATGCGGTCCCATCTTCGGTAAAGGATCGCCAGCAGCCCCCCCATCAGGACGCCGCCCAGGTGCATTTCCCAGGACATGTTGGGACGGATGGGCAGCACGCCCCAAATCATCGAGCCATACAGGAAACCGACCAGCAGCGAGACCGAGACGGAGCGCATGTCGCGGCGCAGGATGCCTCCGAAAAACACATAGGCCAGCAGGCCATAGATCAGACCGCTGACGCCGAAATGCAGGCTCGGCCGCCCGATCAACCAGGCGATGGCGCCGGAGCCCAGCCATATCAGCGGAATCACACGCACCGACGAAACGGGATAGAGGTAGAGGGCGGCAGTCAATGACACCAACAATGGAATGGTGTTGGAAAGCAGGTGCTGGACGCTGCCGTGCAGTAGCGGCGCAGAAACGACACCGATCAGTCCGGGTATCGAGCCCGGCCGCAGGCCGAAGCGACCCAGGCGTAAGCCAAAAACAGCATCCAGGATAAAGATGGCCCAGAGTACGCCAATGAATACCAGCGAGACCTTCAACGCCAGGCGGAAACTGGCCTGTGCCCTCCGGGAATGGGTGTAGCGCGGATCCGGCTTGCCCAGCGCCATCGGCTCAGCGCAACTCGGGCGGCATTGCCGAGGTAATGACTTCGCGGGACTGCTGCATCAGGGCATCGACCTGGTCGAGCGTCATGCCGGCGGTCTCGATGGGCCGGTGGATCACCATGCGGGCCCTGCCCGGAAAAATCCTCAGGGAGCGCGCGGGCAGGATGTCCCTCGTGCCTACGAGTGTCACGGGTAGCAACGGCAGTTGCTGGTCAATGGCGGTCCGGAACGCGCCTTTCTTGAACGGCAGCAGGTGGCCGTCCGGGCTGCGGGTGCCTTCGGGGAAGAACAGGATGCCGATGCCGTCTCCAAGGCGCGCCAGGGCTTCGCTGATCGCCTGTGATGCCTGCTTGGGGTTGCGTCGTTCCACGAAGATGTGCCCGGCTTTTTCGCAACCGATGCCGATGGCTGGCATCTTGCGCAGTTCCGCCTTCATGACCCACTTGAGGTCGAGCTTCAGCCACCCATAGATAACCAGGATGTCGAACATGCTCTGATGGTTGCTGGCGACGATGTAGCTGCGATCGCGCAGTGCGTTTTCAGCACCCTCAACGGTGACGGGCATGGGCGTCAGAAACCCCAGGACTCGGGCCCAGGTGCTGGCAAACACGCGGCTGGCGAAGTGTGGATTGACCAGCCAGGCGAACAATACGGTCAATGAGCTGAACACAAGAGTCAGGACCGCGACAAGCGGAAAAAAGATCAACCACGCGTAAACCTGGTAAGGCCAGAACAGTATGCTTTTCATGGGCAGTCCGGCTTCCTCCGCAAGGGCACAGACTAACGGGGGAAACAGCGGGACGCAACACAGCCCGGAATGGCCCGATAGCGCTGATGTTACGTCTGCAAACGAAGGGCGCCCGGTCTGGGCGCCCTTCCCTTGCATACATCCACCGCGTGGAGCGTCGTCAGGTGTTAAGCGGCTTTGTCCTGCGACTCGCCTTCGAGCAGCTTGCCCGACGCACGAATTTCGATCGAGCGCGGCTTCATGGCCTCGGGGATCTCCCGCTCAAGCTCGATGTGCAGCAGGCCGTTGTCCAGTCGCGCGCCGGTAACCTTGACGTGTTCCGCCAGGTTGAAGCGTCGCTCGAACGAACGGGTTGCTATGCCGCGGTAAAGGTAGGCGTTTTCATCGCCTTCCTGTTCCTCGGGCTTCTCGCCGGTCACCACGAGGCGATTGTTCTCGGTCGAGATGCTGAGTTCATTCTCCGAGAACCCGGCCACGGCCATGGTGATCCTGTAGTGGTCCTCGCCGGCCCGCTGGATGTTGTATGGGGGGAACCCCGTGCCCTGCTCGAGGCGGGTCGCGGAATTCAGCAACGATGCCAGCCGGTCGTAGCCAACGGATGTGCGAAAAAGGGGTGAAAAGTCAAAAGTCGTCATTACCGTATCCTCCTGTGAAGCAATTCGGTATGGGTTTGTTGACTCCCGCCTGTCGGCCGGGAGCGCCTGCGGCCCCGTTCGGCGACCGCAGCAAAAATATGATGTCCCCTGCGATTTTTTTCAAGCCCGGGCAGACGAATTCAATCGGGAACGTCACGTGGGTAATGGCGGCTGAAGCCGCTCCTACCTATAGATGATGTCCAGCAGTACGAGATCCACCCTGCCCTCGGGCAGATCGACGGTGATTTCATCGTCCACCTGGCGGCCCAGCAGGGAGCGGGCCATCGGCGAATCCACGGAGATCCAGCCCTTGCCGGCGTTGGTCTCATCCGCGCCGACGATACGGTACTGCCGTTCCGCTCCATTTGCGTCCTGCAGGCGAACGGAGGCCCCGAAAAACACGCGGTCCTGCCGCGGTGGCTTGCTGCGCACCACTTCGATCTCGTCCAGGCGCTTCGAAAGGTAGCGCACGCGGCGGTCGATCTCACCGAGCTGCTTCTTGCGGTAGATGTACTCGGCATTCTCGGACCGATCACCCTCCGCTGCTGCCGCGCTCAGGGCCGGAACCACTTCCTGTCGGCGGCGCAACCAGAGCTCCTTGAGCTCCTCTCTCAGCGCGCGTTCGCCGTCGGGCGTGATGTAGGGGCTGCTGCGTGTGGTGGGTGGCCGCCAGCGGGCCATGCGTTCGCTCCAGGGTTGATTGCAGGGCAGTTTAGCCCAACTTCCGACACCTGCAAGCGACGGCCCCGTCCGCTATGGTGAACTGTGTCCCACAAATCCGGGGATTCTGCACTGAGCGAACGCTTCAAACTGGCCGTGGCACTGAGCATGTCAGGTCTGCCCGAGAGAGAAGGCGACCGGATGCACCTGCCGCTGCGACCTTTTCCCCGGGGGCAGCGTCTAAGGATGTGATGACCCAGTCGCCTTTCGACATCGAGGTGGACCAGATCACGCTGGCGCAGGCCAGGCGCGGCTCATTGCCCGCCTGCGAACGAATTTTCCGGTGGTTCCAGCAGCCGGCCTACTCGGTGGCGTTGCGGATTTGCCAGTGCCCGGACACCGCGCAGGAAGTCACGCAGGAAGCCTTCATCACGGTATTCCGCAAGTTGCGCCAGTACCGCGGTGACGCGCCCTTCTGGGGTTGGTTGCGCCGGGTAGTAGTCAACCACGCCATCAGCACGCTGCGCCGCAGTCCCCGGGCGCAGGAACTCGAGTTTCAGGATTACCATGCGTCGAGCCACGGTCAACAGGAACAGTTGGGGCTCGCCATGGACCTGGAGGCCGCGCTGGCTTCACTGGGAGACGAAGACCGTGCCGTGGTCTGGCTGCACGATGTCGAAGGTTACGGCCACAAGGAGATCGCGGAAATGTTTGGCAAGACGGAGAGCTTTTCCAAGACCCGCCTGTCACGCGCCCGCGCCAGGCTCAGGTCATTGCTCGAGGGCCCCGGGGAAAGCATCCCGGGCGAAGCTCCGGGCGGGAAAGCGGCCGGCGGGATAGCGCCATGAATTCAGCAAAGGTATACCTCATGAAACAGCCCATGCAGAAAAAGCAAGATCCCTTGAACCTGCAGAGTCTGCCATTGGTCTCGCCGCCGCGTGACGGCTGGCCGGTCATCGAAGCGGTATTGCGCCGGGAGCAACGACGCCGCACGGCACTGCGTTACGCCGGGGGCGCTCTGGCCTTGGCCGCGAGCGTGACCCTGGCGCTGGGATTGGTGCTGCAACGGCCGCTATCCGGCCCGGTGGAACCTGCACCGGAACAGTCGTTGGCGCAGGCGCTGCCCTCAACGCAAGGGCAATCCGGCGTGGTTGACGGCGGGGCCGCGCCTGAGACGGAAACTCTTAACGTGATGATCGCCCTCTCGCAGCGGCTGGAGGGGCGCCTGCGCGCCCTTCGTTCGGGCACGGGCGACCTGCCGGCACGGGCCGTGGTGTACCAGGTCGAACTCGAGGACCTCGTGGCCCAGGTGGACGAAGAACTCAGCCGCCGGCCCGATTCCCTGCCGTTGTGGAGCCAGCGCGTCAGCCTGCTGATGGACCTCGACCGGCTTTATGAAAATCGTTTGCGACGCGAATACCGCCAGGTGGCGTCTTTGTAAGCGGGAACACAGAGAGGAACTCGCATCATGAACACACGTCCATTGATCCAAATGACCAGCTGCGCCCTGATCGCCCTGCTTTCGGGACTGTCCTTGTCAGCACTTGCGGGACCTGACGACAGCCTTGCGCGGCAGGAGCAGCAGGCCATGCTGGAAGAAGCAGAACTTGCCCGCATCGAAGCAGAGCAGGCTCGCGCGGGGGCCATGAAAGCCGCCGAACTGGCGCGCGAAATGGCTCGCTCGAGCGCGGCCCTGGAACGGGAAGCGCAGAGGCAACAGCGCGAAAGCGCCAAGGCGCAGAGTCAGGAACAAATGGAGGAGCGCGCCAGGCAGCAGGAGGAAATGGAGCGCGCGCGAGAAGAGCTGAGCCGGGCTCACCGCGAATTGCGCGAGGCCAGCCGGGAAATCGCGGAGGCGCACCGGGCACTGGCAAGGAGTGCGGGAGCTGTCCAGATAGAGCGGGAAATGAACCTGGGCGACCGCGCGGTCATCGGCGTTGTGCTGGGGAAGGAATCGGCCGAGGGCGTGACCATAGTCGGCGTGTCGCCGGATGGCCCGGCCGACCGGGCCGGCCTGCAGGCCGGTGACGTGCTGGTGTCGATCGGGGGCGAGAACCTCGCCGGCGAGGAAGGGAGCAAGGGCCGCGAAACCCTGTTCCGGGTCATGGACGAAGTCGAGTCCGGAGAAACAATCGCGGTGGTTGTGCAACGGGATGGAGCAACGCTCGATTTCGAGGTCACGGCCGAGCAGCGCGAACCCAGCAGTTGGCAGACCATGATCCGGATTCCCGACGCACCGCCCGCGCCCGGCGCTCCGCACGTCGTTGTCGAGCGTATCGAAATCCCGCAGATCGATCATGAGCAGCTCAATGCCCACATCAGGGCCCTCAACAAGGAATTGGAAACCAGGCGGTTCCTGTTCGTGTCGCCGGACGGTGAGGAACTCTCCATCGAACACGATCTCGGCCTGCCGGAAGATTTCGATGTCGAGATTGAATTCTCCGGCCTGGCCGGCCAGGCACTGAGAGAAGCCAATGTGTGGTTCGGGCTGCCGTACGCCCAGGGTCTCGAGCTGGCGGAAGTCAACGAAGGTCTTGGCGCCTACTTCAAGACCGATCGCGGCGTGCTGGTGTTGCAAGCCCGGTCGGACAACGCCTACCAACTCGAAGCCGGCGACGTGGTGCTCGATATCGACAGCCGGCCGGTCAACTCCCCGGCTGACCTGATGCGGGCGCTGCGCGAGATCGAGCCGGGCAGCGAAATCGAAATCGCCATCAAGCGTGCCCGCAAGGACAAGACGCTGAGCGTAGTGATGCCGGAGAACCGGCTGGGCTTTTCCCCGCGGGTCCATCCGCACGCTGCGCCCAACCTGTGAATCGCTGCCGCCGACACTTTGCTTGAGCACACCGCCCCGCCCCCGCATAATCACCGGGTGTTTCATACCGCGGGAGCGTCGTCAGCATGGCCGGCCAGGCTGATTCCCTGAAGTCCATTCTTTTTGCGCTGTTTGCCAATACCTCGATCGCGATCGCCAAGGGCGTCGCGGCCTTCGTCACCGGTTCGGGCGCGATGCTGGCCGAGGCCATCCACTCGGTGGCCGACGCCGGCAACCAATTGCTGCTGATCCTCGGATTGCGCCAGACGCGCAAGGCACCGACCGACGACCATCCGCTGGGTTTCGGCAAGAGCATCTACTTCTGGTCGTTCCTGGTGGCAGTGATCCTGTTCAGCCTGGGCGGCATGTTCTCGCTCTATGAAGGCGTGCACAAATTGCTGCACCCGGTTCCCCTGAGCCATCCCTGGATCGCCATCGGCGTGCTGCTGTTCGCCATCGTGGCCGAAGCCGTTTCACTTTGGGGCTGCATGCGCGAGGTGAACAAGGAGCGCTACGGCCGCAGCATCCTCCAGTGGTTCAGGCACAGCCGCAGCAGCGCCCTGATCGT